>JAADGZ010000195.1 GCA_013152045.1 Gammaproteobacteria bacterium | reverse complement strand
TGTCACCCAGGGTGGCGGTCTGGCCAAGAACAAAACCCTGATCGATCAGATCCGTGCCGACAACCCCAGCAGCCTGCTGCTGGCGGTGGGTGACACTACCCACGGCACCGCCGAAGTGATGTTTACGGTTGGCGATGCGATTATGCCAACACTGAACAGCTTTGGCATCGATGCCTTTACTCCAGGCAACTGGGATTTTGGCTATGGCCCGGCGGTCTTTCGTGACCGTTTTGCCAGCTTCGGTCCCAAACCTCCTTTACCCGCCAATATCCGTGTCATGGCAAATGCTTTTGACGGTCCCGGCGTCACCGCCGCCAACTTCCCTTCTCTGGCGATCAATCTGTATAACGATGTTAGCGGTCTGCCTCTGCCACCGCAATTGCACAGCAAACGCGTGTTGTCACCCTATAAAATATTTACTGTAGATGGTGTCAATGTGGCAGTCATCGGCATCACCTCGGCTATTGTGCCGCAACAACCGGATGTTTTTAACATCGGCCTGCGCTTCACTCAGGGCGTGCAAGAACTACCGGGCATGATTAAGGAAGTAAAAAATCTGGGGGCCAGTGTAGTCGTAGTACTGTCCGAGTTGGGTCTGCCGCAAAATCTCGAAATCGGCCGGAAAATCAGGGGCATCGACGTTATCTTATCGGCCCATACACACGAAACGACGGTTAATGCGCTAGTAGCGAGCAAAAGGCGAATCAAATCCCGTGCATCGGGACGCGTGCATCACCTTCGTCATAATGAAACGGTGGTGGTCGAAACTAACGAAGATCTTTACCTTGGCCGGCTTGATCTAATCATTGATGATGGCAAAGTTGAAAAATTCATCTGGCAAGCCATTCCGGTTGATGATGCAGTAGCCGAAGATCCGGCAACCAAAACGCTAGTAAATACGGCTGAAGCGCCATTCATCGGTGATAGCCTGCAGCGTCACACCTTTATGCCCGGCGGCTACTGCCCGGCTAACAACTGTGGCGACATCACCAGCCGCGGTCTGCAACTGACGGAAAGCCTGGATACCATAGTCGGCCATACCGAAGTTATGTTGAACCGTGACAATGCACTCGAAGACGGCATCAACAACTTCATCGCGGATGCCATGTTTAATGTTAGCAACACGGTTGTCCCCGGCGGCGTGGATTTATCCATGACCAACGGTTTCCGTTTTGGTGACACTATTCTCTCCGCCAAGCAGGTATCGCCAGGACAAAGCTTCAGTGATGGCCGTACAGCCGGTGATATCACCCTGCGAGATCTGTTCGCCCTGTTCCCGATTTCACCAGGGGTGGCTGTGGCCGATTTTTCCGGCGCACGCATCAAGAGTGATCTGGAAGTGGTTCTGTCTGCCGTATATAACCGTAATCCCTTCCTGCAGCGCGGTGGCTGGTATGTCGGTCTGGCCAATATGACCCAGAAAATCGACCTTGATAATCGCCCTTTCAGCAGTTCCGGTGGCCGTATCGTTGAAACCAGCATTGGCGGCATGAAACTGGATACCAGCAAGCGCTACCGTTTTGCTTCCTGTTTCCCCCATGGCGAAGCGCTTGATCGTATCTGCCGCACCAGTGGCGGCGTCAATCACCTGTTCTTTGAGCTGGCGGATGCGGATGATTATTCCAGTAGCATCAGCCTGGTTCCTGCGGTGAACACTGAAGCCATTATTACCGGCCCACGGGTAAAGCAGGTTCTACCTGATCGTTTTGTGCACCCGGTACATATGATGCGCCGTTATCTGGACAGTCTGCCTGGTCGCACGGTAACGGCTGCGGATACAGCTCTTGGTCGTATCCAGACGGTTGATTCCACCAAGGTGGGCAACCCGTCTGTGCCAGCACCAGTATCTAAAATCGACCCGACTCTTATCCAGCCACCGGAAGGTGCTGGACCAATGTTCTTCTCAGGGATTATTGGTAATACGAGAGCACGACACAGATAAGCGTTTTAGCTATCTGTTGAAACAAAAAAGGGTCACTGAAAAGTGACCCTTTTTTTAACTTATAAATCTAAACAGCCAAACAAATGATGGCTAGAGCGGAGCGAAGCTTATTAAGCTTTCTTGCCAGTACGCCGTGAAATGCCTATCAGACCAACCAGGGCCGAACTAAACAGCCAAACAGATGTAGGCAGCGGTACAGCGGAAACTTGGTCGATACGGGCAAAAAGCTGTCTACGGGCAGTATCATTTTCATTAACCGTAAGACCGGTAATCCCCCGGCCAAAGCCGAGCAGTTCCAGTCCATAGTTCATGCCGTTAATAGTAAACATTGATTTATCGGTCATGCTGACAATCTGCATGCTGTCCGGCGTGCCGGTTCCAGAGGTATTATTAATCTTCATAGCGTAATTGAAATCAAGCTGCTTCACGGAGCTAGCCGGATCACCAAGAGCCAGATTTAGATTCAGATCAACCGTTACCACATCACTAATACTCACTGTCGGAAGGTTGGTATAGCTGAAAGATCCAAGATTTATCACCAAAGACGAGTCTGCCGGTAAACTCGTATTACCATTGGCGCCATCAAATTGAAAACGACTGCTGGCCAATGTATTCAAATCAATACCCCAACCAAATTCAGCAACAGCTGATAGGCGGGCATCACTGCCTTGATCATTATTGAAAAGATAGTATAGAGAAGATGAACCAGAAACCCCTGGATTCTGAAATGAACCGCTTACACTATAAGGAATTGCCTGCGCCAGATTGATATTTCCCACCAACAACAAAACACTCAGCCCTGCGTACTTCCAAACCTTCATTTCAAACCCTCAAGCTCTATTATTTTTATAGCTGGTTTACCAGCACATTTAAGATGCTTTGCATGATGCAGCTTGATTAAATTATGTACAATATGAAATAAGGCATAGAGCTTGTCTGCACTCCAGAAAAGCTGGCCAAGAAATTACATAAGCTTATGTTTTTATTGTAATAATTTGCGTGTGAGGATGTTGTTTTTCATGCTTCTTAAAACGCTTCATTCGAGCAACTGAACAAGCCCGTCTTCCGTCAGAATATCAAGCCCGAGTTGCTTGGCTTTTGCTGCCTTGGAACCCGGATTTTCCCCTACCACCACATAGTCTGTTTTTTTCGACACACTGCCACTGACCTTTGCACCCAGTGCCTGTAGCGCAGTCTTAGCCTGATTACGACTCATACTGGTTAAGGTGCCGGTGAGAACAAAGGTTTTGCCTTTTAGAGGCAAGGCGTCTTCTGGCCTTATTTCTACATCTGGCCAGTGCAATCCGGCAGCCAGCAGCTTTTTAATCACCTCTTGATTATGCGGCTGCGAGAAAAAGGTGACGATGCTATGCGCGACGACCGGACCAATGTCAGGAATAGCCTGTAAACTTTCCTCATCGGCTGTCATCAAGCATTCCAACGAGCCGAAGTGCTGCGCCAGAGTCTGAGCTGTGGTTTCCCCCACATTATGAATACCCAAAGCATAGATGAAACGCGCAAGGCTTGTGTTTTTGCTTTTATCCAGTGCGCTTAAAATATTTCGCGCAGATTTTTCCGCCATCCGATCAAGCCCGCTCAACTGTGTCTCGGTCAAAGCGTAAAGATCCGCCGGATCATGCACCAGCTCGCTATCCACCAGTTGTTCCACCAGTTTATCGCCTAGACCTTCAATGTCCATCGCCCGGCGTGAAGCGAAATGCTTGATCATTTCCTTGCGCTGAGCCTCACAAAACAGCCCGCCAGTACAAAAAGTTTTCACATCCCCCTCAAGCCGTTCGCTTGCCGAACCACATACGGGACACTGCGTTGGCATTTTAAATTTTTGCGTTCGGTCTTTACGCCGGGATTTAACCACCCTGACAATCTGCGGAATCACATCCCCTGCCCGACGCACGATTACCGTATCTCCCACCCGCACATCCAGACGATTAATTTCATCCTGGTTGTGCAGGGTGGCATTACTCACGGTGACACCACCGACGAACACCGGCTTCAAACGCGCCACCGGCGTCAATGCGCCGGTACGTCCCACCTGCACGTCAATGGCTTCGACTTCAGTCATTTCCTCTTCGGCTGGAAACTTATGAGCGATGGCCCAGCGCGGCGCGCGTGCCACAAAGCCCAGTTTTTCCTGCTGCACAAGACGGTCTACCTTGTATACCACTCCGTCAATGGCATAGCTCAAGGCCTCACGTTTAGCCTGAATCTGGCGGTAGTAATCAAGACAGGCCTGGGCACCGCTGACCACCCGGCTTTCAGGGTTGATACGCAAGCCCCAGTCCTGCAATTTTTTGATAATCGCACTGTGACGATCTGGCAGATCGCCCGCCACAACTTCACCAATACCGTAGCTGAAAAAAGAAAGGGGACGGCTTGCCGTAATCCGTGGATCAAGCTGGCGCAAAGAGCCAGCGGCTGCATTGCGTGGATTAACAAATTCCTTTTCACCCTGCTCACGTCGAGCTTGATTCAGTTTTTCAAAACCGGCTTTGTCCATGATGATTTCACCACGCACTTCCAGCACCTGCGGATAATCAGCTCCCTGCAGACGCAAGGGAATAGTGTCAATCGTGCGCACATTCAGAGTCACATCCTCGCCGGTTGTGCCATCGCCACGAGTGCCCGCCTGAATCAAAACCCCGTCTTCGTAACGCAGACTAATGGCCAGCCCATCAAGTTTCGGCTCTACTGCATACTCGATCTCATCCACCGCAAGACGCTCACGCGCGCGGCGATCAAAATCCAGCACTTCTTGTTCACTGAAGGCATTGGCCAGTGACAACATAGGAACCCGGTGTTTGACTTCCGCAAAACTTTCCAGCGGCGTCGCACCCACCCGCTGAGTGGGTGAATCCGGACTGATTAGATCAGGATACTGTTGTTCGAGATCTTGCAGTTCACGCAACAGACGATCATATTCACTATCCGTAATCTCCGGATCATCGAGAATATAATAACGATAGTTATGATAATTGATTTCATCCCGAAGCTGGGCGATGCGATCATTGGCCTGTTTATGGCTAGACATAATGCGTGTTATTGAAACTCAATATCGTGTAATTAACGCAAAGTACGCGGAGTCGCAGAGGCGCGGAGAAATTATATTTTTTTCCTTTGCGTCTCTGCGACTTTGCGTCCTCTGCGTTTTTACCAGAGATATCACCGCGCACGCAGATGGGACATTTTTTGTTTAAATAGCCAGGCTTCGATTTCTTCTTTTAAATGGCCGATGGTCTGCATGGTGAGTACGCTGCGCGTTTCATCACAAAATTCGCCCTGCAAACTGGTAGCAATGAGCCGACCTTTTTCCAGCATGGTCTCAAATGCAGTACGTGCATCAAGCGTACCGGGCAATTGCATGAACATGGACATGCCCGGGGTGCGCAATGCTTCAATGCTATTCATATCGAAGGTACCCGGTTCAACCGCACTGGCCAGGCTGAAAAAGGGTGGGTGTGCGGCGGGATCACGGAAATAATGGAAAATAGACATATCACCATGTACAAAGCCATTGGCCAGCAGCGTATCCAGAATATCCAAACCCGCAAATTGCTTTCCCGGCCCGGCCATAATCGTCAACACCAGAATAAGTTCATCACCCGGCAATACCGGCGTATCGGTATGTACTGACATGGGTTCAAGAGCCTCGGCGTTCAGTTGGTCATCAAGCGTGCTATTGAGGGTTGAGAAGTGTTCTATATCATCGTCTGCAAAATCCTCACCCGAGGCAACAAGCTCGACATCTTTGCGCGCATGGGAAAAACGACCGCCAAACTGTTTCAGGATTTTTTCCAGTTGTGGAAATTTCAAGCTCTCATCATCCTGTTTAAATCGATACCAGAAATATATGCCGGCGATAAACACAAGCCCAAGCAACAACAGAATCAGTCGAAGCGAATCCATTTCGCGATTTATCCTCCAGCGGGAGCATTTAGTTACATTATACGATAACAATAAAATTGTTGCGTAATTGTTGATGGGTTTCGCTTTGCTCTACCCTTCCTACAGTAATGATTAAAGACGAAAGTCCGTAGGATGGGTAGAACGATAGTGAAACCCATCATCCTTATACTGCCGCCAGTTCCACCGCCTCATCCACGTCCACCGCTACCAGGCGCGAGACTCCCGGTTCATGCATGGTCACACCGGTCAGTTGCTGGGCGACTTCCATCGTCACTTTATTATGTGTGATGAAAATAAACTGGGTCTGCTCTGACATTTCCCTGAGCATGTCACAGTAACGCGAAACATTGGCGTCATCCAGCGGCGCATCGACTTCATCCAGCATACAGAAGGGTGCCGGGTTGAGTTCAAAAATCGAAAACACCAGGGCCACGGCTGTCATCGCCTTTTCGCCACCAGAGAGCAGTTGAATGGTGCTGTTGCGTTTGCCTGGCGGTCGCGCCATCAAGGTCACGCCGGTATCCAATAAATCATCACCGGTCAGTTCAAGGTAGGCATGGCCACCACCAAATAAACGCGGAAACAAACGCTTGAAGCCTGCGTTAACCTTGTCGAAGGTTTCTTTGAAACGGGTCCGTGTTTCCTTATCGATCTTGTGAATCGCAGCCTCCAGGGTGGTCAGTGCTTCGCTGAGATCCTCGTTCTGTGCATCCAGATATTGCTTGCGCTCGGACTGCTGTTCAAACTCCTCGATGGCTGCCAGATTGATGGCTCCAAGTCGGGAAATTTTCTGCGCCAGTGCTTCGACGTTTTCCTGCCACTGCGCTTCTGCGGCTTCTTCCGGCATGTCTTGTTGTAACTGCGTCAGCTGAAAACCAGATTCACCAATCTGCTCTTCTAAGGTTTGCCGACGCACCTTGACTTCCTGCATACCAATGCGAATTTCTTCCAGTACATGCCGCACGGCTTCCACCGCCTGTTCGGCCTGGCCTCGCGCATCTTCCAGTTGCCGCAGTTCGTGCTCAATGTTTTCGACAATAGCGCGGGCTTCCTGCATTTCGCTTTCTACCCCGACTCGGCGTTCAAGCATCTGTTCCAGCTCGGCTGCCGCTTCAGCCAGCGGCGCTTCGCTTTCACTCAAGGCTGCCTGTAACTCTTCCCGACGACTGGATAGCTGACCGATCTGGCTCTGCATACGCTGCAGTGCCTGTTCGGTAGAGTTAAGCTCAGTCCGCAGAGTCTGGGCGCGGATCTTGATTTCCTGCGCCGCATGCCGATCATCCTGCGCCTTGCTGCGTACCCGCAGCAAGCTTTCCTTGCGTTGATCACGTAAGGCAATCAGTTCGTTGCGCTGATTCTCTAGCCCGCTCATGAGATCCAACGCTAGCTGCAAACGTCCACGCACAGTCTGCAGCTCGATAGTATCGGCTTCGGCTTCTTCACGGGCTTCCTGCATTTCCTGCTGCAGGTTTTCCTGGCGGGATTTAATCTGCTCGATACGGGCGTTACGTGCACTAAGTTCAGAACGATTATCTGCCAGCGCACGATTGGCCTGATTGAATTCGGTCTGGGTGCTATCGCGAGACTGTATTCCACTTCCTGCAGTTTTTCACGCTCGGCCTCAAGTTGAGCCTGCAGCTTTTGAACTAGCTGCTGCTGTGTCTCGATATCTGCCGCCAGCGTTTTAAGTTCATGCTCACGCCGCAAGACCCCAGCCTTTTCATCGGTATCGCGCACCACCCGCAACCAGTTGGCACCCAGCCAGATGCCATCCTGGGTTACGATGGATTCACCATCAACTAGCTGGCTGCGCAGAGTTAATGCTTCATTCAGTGTTTCTACGGCATAAATACCACCCAGCAAGGGTGCCAGCGACCAAGGTGCCGAGACTTTGTCAATCAGCGGTGTCGCCTTGCTATATTCAGCCGCCGTCACATTGGCTGAAATATCGAACAGGTTCAGGCTGCCTTCTTTTAGATCATCAAGCATTGATACCAGAGGATCGACTTCAGAAACACAGACTGCTTCAAGATGGCCCCCCAATACACATTCTACTGCCTGCTCCCAGCCCGTTGTGACCTCCAGCTCTTCCGCCAGACGTGGCGCATCCTGCAATTGCTGGCCCTGTAGCCATTCACTGACAGCACCTTTTTCCTTACCCAGAGCCGCCTGTTGCAAGGCTTCCAGCGAGGCGCTACGACCACGCATATTCTGTAATTCGCTACGCGCTTGATCCAACTGGCTGTTCAGCGAGTGGCCTGATTCACGCAGGGCACGGATCTGTTGCTGTTTTTCACTCAACAGGGCCTGTTGCTGTTGCACCTTGGCCTCTATTTCGGCCTGTTGCTGCTGCAGTTGTTCCACTTCCGCCTGCAATTGCTCTGGTGACTGCTGCCCCAGTTCCTGCTGTACCTTTTCCAGACGCTGCTGCAGGCGTGAGAGTTTCTGCTCCAGATGCATGATCCGGGTACGTTCCACTTCTGCCTGTTGTGCCGGTTCGGCGGCCTGCTGATTGAAAGCTTCCCATTCCGTCTGCCAACTTTGCATGGCTTCTTCGGCCTCTGCCAGCTGCTGTGCAGAAAGACTTTCACTTTCTTCAAGCTGCTGCAGTTGTGGTTCCAGTTGTCTCAGTTGCGCCTGTATTTCATCAATGCGTTTTCTATCTGCCGCCTGATGGCCCTGGGCTTCCTGACCGTCCTTTTCCAGTTGCGCCAGATCCTGCTGCTGCTGTTGACGGCGTTCTTTGGCATGCTGCAGGGTTTGCTCCAGTCGCGCGATATCGGCACCGACACTGTAGAAGCGGCTCTGTATTTCGTTGAATCGGTCGTGACTTTCACTGTGCAAGCTGCGCTGCTTTTCGATCTCAGCTTCTATATTACGCTGATTGGCGATAGCCGATTCCTGTTCGGTTTCCTGTTCACGGATACGGTTTTCCGCCACCTCGGCCTGCTCATTCAGGACGGCCCAGCGCAAGGCCTGCAACTGCGCCTTCATCAGACGCTCTTCCTCTCGCAAGATCTTGTAACGTTCAGCCGTGCGCGCCTGACGCTGGAGACGATTCAACTGTTTATCCAGTTCTTCACGCAGGTCGCTGAGCCGCTCCAGATTCTCACGCGTGTGGCGCATACGAGTCTCGGTCTCGCGGCGGCGTTCCTTGTATTTGGAAATGCCGGCGGCCTCTTCCAGGAATACACGTATTTCTTCCGGTTTGGCTTCGATAATGCGAGAGATCGTACCCTGCTCGATAATAGAGTAGCTGCGCGGCCCCAGTCCGGTACCCAGAAATATGTCGGTAATATCGCGGCGGCGGCAGCGGCTGCCATTAAGATGATAGAGCGACTGGCCATCTCGGGTCACGGTACGCTTGATGGCAATTTCGTTATACTGGGCATACTGGCCGCCTACCGCCGCATCGGTATTATCAAACACCAGTTCGACCGTAGCCTGGCCCACCGGCTTACGGCTGGAAGAACCATTGAAAATGACGTCGGCCATGGAATCGCCACGCAAATGCCTGGCCGAGGATTCCCCCATGACCCAGCGTACCGCATCAATAATATTGGACTTACCACAGCCATTGGGACCCACTACGCCAATCAACTGGCTGGGCAGAGGCACGGTGGTGGGATCGACAAAGGATTTGAATCCCGAGAGTTTTAGTTTGGTGAGTTGCATGGCCGTTAAGATACAAGATTGAAGGGTAAAGACACAAGGAAAAAGGGACAAGATTCCCAGCGCCTAGCAAAGGCAGCAGAGCAAGGGCTGCGTCTTTCCTTGTATCTTTCCCTTGTATCTTGTATCTCTAATCTTGTATCTTAGCGGCCATGCCAACTCAACCCAGCAAAACACTTGAAACTTTTGAAAATCCGATGCCAGAACGGGATTACACCGTCCGCATCGATATTCCTGAATTTACCTGCCTGTGTCCAAAAACTGGCCAGCCGGACTTCGCTACCCTGCACCTTGAGTACGTACCGGATCTGCTCTGCGTGGAACTCAAGGCGTTGAAGCTCTATGTCTGGGCCTACCGTGAGGAAGGCGCCTTTCACGAAAAAGTAACCAATACGATACTTGACGATCTGGTCGCTGCCTGTGCACCCCGCTTCATGCGCTTGACGGCAAAATTCAATGTTCGCGGCGGCATCTACACCACGGTAGTAGCCGAACATAAAAAAACCAGCTGGGTCGCCCCCGAAATCATCCACCTGCCTTGAGCACCCCGCTTTTTCTTGGTCTTGATATCGGCACCTCTGGCTGTCGAGGCATCATCATTGATAATGCCAATACCCCCATCGCACAGCATAGCGTTCCCCTGCCTGCCCCGATACACCAGGGCAAAACCATCGAACAGGATGCGGAAGTCTGGTGGCAAGTGGTTATCAAGGTACTCACCCGGCTGTTCGCGGACATTGATCCCGGCCAAATCAAAGCCATCGCTATTGATGCTACCTCAGGCAGCGTCCTGCTCTGCGACTATAATGGCCAGCCCCTGCATCCGGCACTGATGTATAACGATGCCCGCGCCCAGGATGAAGCTGCCCGCATTCACGAAACAGCCCCCCCTGAAGCAGCGGCGACCACTTCCGCCAGTTCCGGACTAGCCAAGCTGCTGTGGCTGCAAAAACAGGGCTTCAGTAACCGGGCGCACTATTTTCTACATCAGGCCGACTGGATTAGCGGCAAGCTCAGTGGCCGCTTTGGCTTCAGTGATTTCAACAACAGCCTGAAAAGCGGTTACGATGCACAAAACCAGTGCTGGCCCGCCTGGCTGGATACGCTGGAGGTTAAACGTGACTGGCTGCCCAAGGTCTGCCCTCCCGGTAGTCCACTTGCGCCTGTCAGTGCCGATATCGCTCAACATTTTGCTTTAAACAAGGACTGTCTACTGGTGGCCGGCACCACCGACAGCACCGCCGCGTTCCTCGCCACCGGTGCCAACCAGCCTGGAGAAGCAGTCACTGCACTGGGTTCAACCCTGGTGCTGAAGATCATCAGCCAAAAACCAATCGCGGCAGCAGAATACGGGATTTACAGCCAGCCGTTACCAAATTTCGACGGCGGCGATCGTTCCCCTCTTCACTGGCTTTGCGGTGGCGCGTCCAATAGCGGTGGCGCAGTACTACGCCAGTATTTCAGTGATGCGCAAATGGCCGAAATGCAAACCCGGCTCACCCCCGAGCGGCCCACCTGGCTAGATTATTATCCCCTGCCCC
>JAADGZ010000105.1 GCA_013152045.1 Gammaproteobacteria bacterium | reverse complement strand
CACGGGAGACGATTGGCGTACTGGCGCACGAGATTAGTCACATTCAAAACAACGATATGTGGGTGATGGGCATTGCGGATATGTTCAGTCGCCTGACCAGCATGTTATCCCTGTTTGGCCAGTTGTTATTGCTGCTCAACCTGCCACTGATTATTTTCTCTGCCGTCAGTATCAACTGGATGGCTATTCTGATCCTGATTTTTGCACCCAGCCTGAGTGCTCTGGCACAACTGGGTCTATCCCGCACCCGGGAATACGATGCCGATCTCAATGCTGCCCGCCTCACCGGTGATCCGGAAGGACTGGCACGAGCGCTGTTGAAAATCGAGCGCCAACAGGGATCGTTTATGGAACGTATTTTTCTGCCCGGACGGCGCATTCCCGATCCTTCCTTATTGCGCACGCATCCGCCCACCGACGAACGGGTGCGCCGGCTGATGGAACTGCGTCATGATAGCGCAGTTGCAAGCATGAATTTACCAGCCCGTGGTTTTATGCCTGACGCCTTTCTCGAACATTCCGCACAACGGCCGCCACGCTGGCATATTAACGGCCTCTGGCATTGAGTGGGATTACAATTCCGTAGGTTGGGTTGAATAAAATGAAGCCCAACAGAAAATCAGTCCAGATTGTTGGGCTTCATTTTATTCAACCCAACCTACCGGCGGTTCTCAGGCATTCGGCATTTTCTGGCGCAGTTCCTCGCGTTCAAACCACCAGTCTTCACCGGCCATGATGTTGATGATCATCGACAGGCGAGGCAGGAACACCTGCGGATCACGCAGTTCCATTTTCTCGATCCAGATATCCAGTTGTTCCTGGGAGTTGATCTGGCTATGTCGTTTGGCAACCTGGCCGAGCAGGTTACGGGCCAGAAAACTGAGGCTTTCATGCTTTTCATCTTCGCTGCGCAGATCGGTGATATAGCAGGCTGTCATGGCGGCCACTGCCGCACCATCGGAATCGTCAGGTGTTTCATCGACAATGTGGGTGAGCATCGCGACCGTGGTATCGGCCAGTACTGGAAAACTCACCGCCAGCCAGACACCCTGGGCAAGCGCGGAAATGGAGGCCGGTTGATCGGCTTGATACAGCACGTTGCAGGCTTCCACCGCCTCCTGCCAGGCATCCAGTCGCAGAAAAAGCTTGAGTGCTTCGCGCGCCAGCTTCCAGGCTTCGTCTTTATGTTCCAGCGCCAGTTCCGTTTCGGCAATGTCCAGAATGATTCGGTTCTTATCCAGCTCACTGGCGCTGGCGGGTAGTTCCGCCAGATGCTGGCGAAACAGGTTTAACTGCTCGGTCAGGGTTTCAGGCGATGCCTGAGCCAGGGTTTTATCGATATTGTTGTTCATAAACTTACTCGTCAGGGTAGTCTTTAATGTCTCATCGTAGGCCATAAAAATGGCCGCCTGGAGCTTATCTTATCCAGCCCAGGCTTAAAATTGAATATCTTATCTGCTTGCGGCGGGATAGTTTATTCGATTGTTCTGATCAGGAGTATCGGAATATTAATCTAGAATCGTTAAACCTCGTCTAGAAATTAGGTGAAAAACGTTAACTTAGCTTTAGATGAGGTATGATTTATCATTGATTTGTCTCTCTTTGGGGGATAGTATTAGAATAATGAATACTCTATTCGAACAACTCATAACGGATTTTCATGAGCGGAGTTTGCCCGAACTCACTCTGAGAAGCGTCGATCTACCCGCCTTGATGGGTAAAATTGATGCGATTATTGGTATGCGTCGAACGGGTAAAACTTGGTTTTTATTTCAGATCATGAGGCAATACCTTGATCAGGGAATAGCAAAGGAATCCATCCTCTATATCAACTTTGATGATGAACGTCTTTTCCCGTTAACAGCACAGGATCTAGGGGGGATCTGGGATCTCTGAGGCCTATTATCGCTTGTACCCACAAAATCGGGGGCGGCGTTGTTATTTCTTTTTTGATGAAATCCAGAATGTTATCGGCTGGGAGAGTTACCTGCGGCGTTTGCTGGATACTGAAAATGTGCAAATTGCAGTAACCGGTTCTTCGGCAAAATTATTAAGCCGCGAAATTGCAACATCACTTCGAGGACGTTCTATCAGCACTGAAATGTTCCCCTTCAGTTTTAAAGAAGCGTTACAGCATGAGGGGATTGCAGGTGAATATCTCGTTCGTCCGGGGGCAAAACAACGCGCCCTGCTGGAAAATCGACTGAGGAATTATTTGTGCAAGGGCGGATTTCCTGAAGTGCAGACATGCAGCGAAGAATATCAAACGCGCATATTGCAGGAATATGTCGATGTCGTTATTTTGCGTGATGTAGTAGAACGTTATCAGGTGGGTAATGTGTTGCCTTTACGTTATTTAATACGTCACCTGCTCGCATCCCCCGCAACCCTGTTCAGTATCAATAAATTTCATAATGATCTGAAATCGCAGGGCATTGCTTGCGGTAAAAATACCCTGCATGAATATTTTGAATATTTAACTGATGCCTACCTGATTTATCCTGTCTCGATCCACAGCCGTTCTGTACGAGCAAAACAGGTCAATCCACGTAAGATCTATGCCATAGATACGGGTCTTGTCAATGCGTTCCGGCACAAACCACAGCCGGATTGGGGACGGTTGCTGGAGAACCTGGTATTTATGGAATTGCGTAGGCGGGGTTTGAATATTGAATACTATCGAACAAAGAAAGGCTATGAAGTGGACTTTATTGTGACCGGTAGTGATAAGGTTTACTCTCTTTATCAAGTGACATTAGATATAAACGATGAAAATACTCGCAAACGAGAAGTTAGGGCATTGAGTGCAGCAATGGAAGAAACGGGTATTTCAACAGCAAAGATTTTGACCTTGCAGAATGAAGAGCAGGTTGAAACTGATACTGGAAAAATAGATATTGTACCGGTTTGGTTATGGCTGTTAAGCAGTGATCTGCAATAAACATTTTCCGGTATAAACTTTCCACTCCCAGGGCTTTGTGAGTTTTAACCAAACTGGGGCAGGGCCAGGCCATAGGCGATGGTGGCCAGTCCAAGCAGTAGCAGGAACAGGGATACGCTACGAATATTTTTTCGCTCACCGAGGCTAAAGGCATAGACCGCCTTGAGCAGGTTATTGCTGCCGGCGGCGACGATGATGGCACCAATGAGTTGCTGATCGTTCATGGATTGATAGTGGCCACTGAGGACTGACAGCACAAAGGGATCAATGTCAGTGAAGCCTACGATAAGGGATAGCAGATCTAGTCCGGTTTTGCCGAAATGGCTGATCACCTGTTGGGTGATGACCAGCATAAGCACGAATAATACGGCGAACAGCAGGGCGATGCCTAATTCCAGTGGATTTGAATGTCCCAGATCTGGCGGGGTGTCGGGAATGTTGCCTGCTTTTTTATCGACCAGTATGGCAATGCCGATGGATAACAGACCCAGCAGCAGTAACGGCGGCGCAGCTTGCAGCAGCAGTGCTGAATTCATAATTGCCACCAGAATCAGCAGTCTGAGGTACATCATGCCGGTAGCCGAGATAATGCCGGCATTCAGAGACGGATCCGCCTGCGCCAGACCGCGGCTCTTGCGTGCCAGTACCACGGTGGTGGCGGTACTGGAATACAGTCCGCCCAGCAGGCCGGTAATCAGGTAACCCTGTCGCTTGAGCAGATACTTCTTCAGGATATAGCCGATATAGGAAATGCTGGAAATAACCACAACGGCCAGCCATATTTTGAATGGTGTAACCGGTAGGTAGGGGGTGGTGGCGGTGTCGGGCAGTAACGGCAGGATAACGCCGGACAGCAACAGGAACTTGGCCAGGGTGGGCATTTCCCTGGGATCGATGTTTTCGACAAAACGGTGGGTTTTTTTCCAGGTGCTAAGGGTAAAGACCAGGGTGACGAAGATGAGGATAAGAAACCAGGGGGGCTGCAGAGAAATAATGACGCCGTAGGTATAGACGATGAGCGCGATCAGGGGTTGCAGCAGACCGGTTTGTCCGGTTTTAAGTTTATGATAATAGAACAGGCCAAAAAACAGCAGCAGTCCAGCCATCCCGACCAGGTAGAGGCGGTAGCCGGGATCCAGAATAAACAGCAGATAGCCGAGGATGGCGATAAAGGTAAAGGTGCGGCTGGTGCCCAGACTGATAGTCGGAATCTCAGGGCGCTCCTTGCTTCGCAGCAGGATATACTCACGAAACTCCAGCCCGGTCAGAAAACCGAACAGGGCGACCAGGGCAAAGCGAAACCAGATCTGGGAGAGCAACTCACTGAGCAATGATGTGTCGTTCAAGGGGGATATTCTCCTTGCTAATATGCTGAAGATATCATCTGCTGGAACAGCCGTTAAGCTGAATCATAGCACTATGAAACGCAGTCAGACCGCTAAAAATAGTTGTTGAAACACGGCTGTTCCATTAACACCCTCTGCTCACCGGGGAGAGGGGCTTTCTCTCACGACGGAGTGACAGAATGCGCGCTCTTTTTTGACGCTTATATTTAAGAATTTACTAATGTGTCAGCCCCTTGCTATAATGAGAACTATTCTTGTTTACAGGTATTGATGAAAGAATGTCCAGCCAGCCCCTCAGCGACACCCCGGTCGGCCAGAAGGTACGTCTGGTGGCGATCAGCGGCGGCAAGCAGCTTACCCGGCGTCTGTTGGCGCTCGGCCTGACGGTGGGGTCGGAACTCGAAGTATTGCACCACCGCGGTCGGGGTGTGGTGGTGGCGAAACAGGGCAACCGGGTTGCACTGGGCAAGGGAATCGCCGAAAAAGTACACGCTGTTAAGCTCGACTGATGGGCGGCTGCTGTGACAATGGTGGGCGTTCCCCGAAAAACAGGGCAGCCTTGACCATTGTCCTGGCGGGCAATCCCAATTGTGGCAAGTCGGCCCTGTTCAATGCTTTTACCGGTATTCGCCAGAAGACTGGCAACTGGCCTGGGGTGACGGTTGATCGCAAGGAAGGACGCTTTGAACTCGATGGTCGTGAAGTGGCCGCCATCGACCTGCCTGGCATTTACTCTTTCGATGCCAGTTCGCTGGATGAAGAAGTAAGTCGTGACTATCTGCTTTCACGCGACGCCGATCTGGTGGTCAACGTGATCGACGCCTCGAATCTGGAACGCAATCTCTATCTCACCGTGCAGTTGTTGGAAATGGGCGTGCCCCTGGTGCTGGCGCTGAACATGATGGACGTGGCGCGTAAGCGCGGCATTCAGATCGATTGCGAACGCTTGTCGCAGGAATTGGGCTGCCCGGTGGTACCGGTGGTGGCCGTGACCGGCGAGGGGACCACCGAACTGAAGGCGCGCATGTTGGCGGTGGCGGATGGTCGGGAGCAAGGCGGTTTTCCGCTGGCGCTGGACGAAGTGGTGGAACAGGCTATCAGCGATCTGGAGTCGGTGCTGGAGGATCTGCCCGCGCCAAATCGGCGCTGGTTAATCCTGAAGTTGATCGAAAGCGGTGATAGCGGCAATGAACTGGAAACGGCGGTACAGGATAAGCTGCAGTACTGGCGCCACCAGATTGCCGAACGTGCCGGTGAAGACGCCGATGTATTGATCGCCGATACCCGTTTCGGCCATGCCCACATCCTGGCCAGACGTGTGTCGCATAATAAAGGGCAGGTGACCCGCACACTCAGCGATAGCATCGATCAGGTGGTACTGGGCAAGTGGACCGGCATCCCGGTATTTCTAGCCATCATGTACCTGATGTTCCTGTTCACCATGAACATCGGCGGTGCCTTTATTGATTTTTTTGACGGCGTGGCCAATACCTTGTTCGTCAGTGGTTTTGGTGAATTGCTCAGTAGCTTTGGCGCACCGGATTGGTTGCGTGTTTTTCTGGCTAACGGCATTGGCGGCGGCGTGCAGATCGTGGCGACCTTCATTCCCATTATCGGCGCACTGTATCTGTTCCTCTCGGTGCTGGAAGATTCCGGTTATATGGCGCGCGCCGCCTTCGTCATGGATCGATCCATGCGCGCTATCGGTCTGCCGGGCAAGGCTTTCGTGCCGTTAATCGTCGGCTTCGGCTGCAACGTGCCGGCCATCATGGCTACGCGCACGCTGGAGAACGAGCGTGAACGCAAACTCACCATTTTAATGAATCCTTTCATGTCCTGTGGTGCGCGCCTGCCGGTTTATGCTTTATTTGCCGCGGCTTTTTTTCCTGACTCCGGGCAGAACATCGTTTTCGCCCTGTATCTCATCGGCATCGCGGTGGCCATTCTTACCGGCCTGTTGATGAAAAATACCCTGTTGCCGGGTAACAGCAGCGGTTTCATGATGGAGCTGCCGCCGTATCATTTGCCAACCCTGAAAGGTATCCTGCTGCGCGCCTGGGATCGGGTGCGACTGTTCGTCAAAGAAGCCGGTCAGGTTATTATCATCATGGTGTTGGGTTTGAACCTGCTCAATTCCATCGGCACCGACGGCTCCTTTGGTAATGAGAACAGTGAGCAATCTGTCCTCAGCGCGGCCAGCCGGGTCCTGGTTCCGGTTTTCGCGCCGATGGGGATTCAGGAGGATAACTGGCCGGCCGTGGTCGGTGTGATCTCCGGTGTACTGGCCAAAGAAGTGGTGGTTGGCACACTGGATAATCTGTATACCAGCCTCGCCGAAAACGAATCCGGCAAGAAACCGGTTCCATTCGATTTATGGCAACGATTATACGCTGCCGCCGCTACGGTTCCGACTAATCTGGAGGCGCTGGGCAAAGCCCTGCTGGATCCGCTTGGTCTGGATCTGGGTAATCTGTCCGACAGCCAGGCCATCGCCGAGAAACAGGGCGTCAGACAGGGGGTATTCGGCGCGATGCAACATCGTTTTGACGGTCAGATTGGCGCCTTCGCCTATTTGCTGTTTGTTTTACTGTATTTTCCCTGTGTCGCCACCATCGGCGCGATTAAACGCGAAGCCGGACGCAGCTGGGCGATATTCGTTGCCGCATGGACGACTACGGTGGCCTATATTACGGCGGTCAGCTTCTATCAGATCGCCAGTTGGAATCAGCACCCGGCGGACTCTGCTTTCTGGCTGGCTGGCCTGTGGAGCCTGTTTGCGATGCTGATTATCGTTTTGCGCCGCTGGGGACGGCGCAATCATGAACCGGATACGGTCGTTGGCTCATGATTCTTGCGGACATCAAACGCTATCTCGAACAGCGTGGTCAGGCTGCGCTGGCCGATATCGCCCTGCATTTCGACGCCGATCCGGATGCCGTACGCGGCATGTTGGAGGTATGGATGCGCAAAGGTCGGGTTCATCGTCAGATGGCAAACGCTGCCTGCGGCAGTGCCTGTCATCAGTGTG
>JAADGZ010000071.1 GCA_013152045.1 Gammaproteobacteria bacterium | reverse complement strand
CTATGAATTAGAGATTAAAGATCAAATGCACGCGACCAGGACGCAGCAAAATGGATATCCCCGGCATTACCCGGCCTGGATTTATTATTCTTATCCAGCGCAAAGCTGAATTCGCCTTTGCTGATGGCCGCCCTGACATGGAAATAACTTTCATAGGCCGGATCATCAAACTGATAAGTGCCCACCAACAGGGTCAACGACAGATCTTTTTTTAGTTCCAGCTCGGTTGCTGCACTCAGGTAGATATCATTGGGCTGACTGGTTCCCTGCTTGCTCAGAGTTAGCGCTGCCTGTAGAGTCATGACACTGAAATCCATATTCAGATATGCCTCAGTAGTATCTTGGTAATTACTGCCGCCCGGATAGTTATACATAATCAAGCCGGCATCATATTTGGTTGATTTTGTCTTCCCGCTATAACCGCCATAAAAATCCAGTTCATAATCATCCCCCGCCATACTGGAGCTCCAGACACCCGCATACGCTCCTTTTTTATTGTTATAGTCCACCCCACCCGAAGCCGCCGCCATATTATTTGAACGGCTCACACCACGCCAGATGTAGTTCGAGGTTACGCCAAAATTAGCGCTCAACTGATAATCATCCTGCGCAGCATAGGACGGGCTGGCCAGCAGACTACTGGTGACGACGAATAAACTAGCTAGCAGGTATTTGCTGTACTGCATAATAGGGGCTCCCCTCTCTGATCATAAAAAACAGGTTTAAGCTATGTTATCAAAAAGCAACTCACTCTATAATAATTAAAACAGCAAAGGTATCGACAATGATGAAAAATGATAATCTCGACAGTCTGATTGATCGCATTATGGCGGGACTGCCAACCGGCCTGACTACGCTTGGCCGAGATGCCGAACAAAATATCCGCGCTGCGGTGAAGAGTATTTTGCGTAAGATGGATCTGGTCACGCGGGAAGAATTTGATATACAGCATGACGTTCTGCTCCGCACTCGCAGCCGACTGGAAGCATTGGAAAAACAGGTCGCCGAACTGGAAAAAAGAACCGGCGACTAAATAAATGATCCAAACACAGCCAAAACGGTGCCCCTCAACCTGTATAAATATTCACCACAAGGTAGATCTGAGAGCAACAGAAAGTTGAATTGCTAACGCTCGCACAACACGAGCCCCCCTTCATTCGCGCACCATATATGTGCATTATCTGCCTTGAACTTGTTATATTTTAGTGCGTCCCGTGCTCATTAAAACCAAAAGCTCCCCCTAACCGACTGTATTTGTTGTTTTTTTCTATTGGCATAGCTTGTGCATTTGTTTGCAACAAGATGGCATTTTCAATACATAAAGTCATAACACACTGAAGACAAACAAAGTGGCCTCGGGGGTGGGGTGAATCGGTTTTTATAATTTATTAGGAGGATGATGAAATGAAATTGGTAATGGCAATCGTCAAGCCTTTCAAGCTTGATGATGCACGTGAAGCGCTCTCTGATATTGGTGTCCAAGGCATTACGGTCACCGAGGTAAAAGGTTTTGGTCGGCAAAAGGGTCACACCGAACTGTACCGCGGTGCTGAATACGTCGTGGACTTTTTACCCAAAGTTAAAGTCGAAGTCGTAGTCAGCGATGACCTGGTCGACCAGGTCATCGAGGCGGTTAGTAAGGCCGCAAATACCGGCAAGATTGGGGATGGCAAAATTTTTGTCATGGAGGTTGAACAGGCTATACGTATTCGAACCGGCGAAAGTGGTATCGAAGCACTATAAACGAGGAGAAATCTAGATAATGTTGAAATTAATTAAGATGCGTCTAACAATTGGCTTGTTAGCGACTGTTGGTACTATTTTTCCTGCGCTTGCTTATGCACAAGACAAACTCTCATCCGGTGATACCGCCTGGATGTTAACCGCTACAGCCCTGGTACTCTTTATGACTATTCCAGGTCTGTCACTCTTTTATGCCGGTATGGTACGAAGCAAAAATGTACTTTCTGTCTTGATGCAGTGCTTTGCCATTACTGCTTTAATGACCATACTCTGGGTCATTTACGGTTACAGTATCGCTTTTGGCGGTGAAGGTGCTTATTGGGGCGGTCTCTCAAAGATGTTTTTAAATGGTGTGACCGTAGACTCCATGAGTGGCAGCATTCCCGAAACGGTCTTTATGGTCTTTCAGATGACCTTTGCCATTATTACCCCGGCCTTAATCGTTGGCGCCTTTGCTGAACGCATGAAGTTTTCAGCTATGTTGATCTTCATGGCCATTTGGTTAACTGTTATTTATGCACCGATTACCCATTGGGTTTGGGGTGCAGGCGGCTGGCTGGGTAATAAAGGCATACTGGACTTCGCCGGTGGTACCGTAGTGCATATCAATGCCGGTATCGCGGGTCTGGTCGCGGCTATTATGTTAGGCAAGCGCAAAGGTTATCCAACGACTGCAATGCCACCTCACAATTTGGGTTACACCATTATTGGTGCTTCCATGCTGTGGGTCGGCTGGTTTGGGTTTAATGCCGGTAGTGAGTTAGCGGCAGATGGTACAGCCGGTATGGCAATGGCAGTAACTCAAATTGCTACCGCTATGGCCGCACTTGCCTGGATGTTCAGTGAATGGATGATCCACGGTAAGCCCAGCGTACTGGGTATCGCTTCAGGTGCCGTTGCTGGCTTGGTCGCCATCACGCCCGCTTCTGGTTCAGTCGGACCAATGGGCGCTCTGGCCATTGGCGCAGCAGCCGGTGTTGGTTGTTTACTGGCTTCCACCAAACTCAAACGTCTCATAGGTTATGATGATGCCCTGGACGTATTTGGTGTGCATGCCGTGGGCGGCATCATAGGCGCGATATTGACCGGTGTATTTTGCTCCACATCATTTGGAGGTACAGGCTTTGGTGGTGATATCACCAGCATTGGTGGACAACTCGGTGTGCAGTTCACCGGCGTGATGGTGACCATAGTTTATAGCGGTTCTGTCACTTGGGTGATACTGAAAGTTCTCGATTCAATTATGGGTCTGCGAGTCAGTGAAGAGGCCGAAACCGAAGGTCTGGATATCGCCGAGCATGATGAGCGGGGTTACATACTGTAACAAAGCCTGTGAGGGAAATTGGTGAAAACAGCATGTCTTTCACCGGTTTCCCTCACTTTCCATCAAAACAGATATCCCTCCCCTTATCCACACACTAGCCATACTTCTAAATAAAATATGCTTCAACACTTTTCTCTGAGGCATTTCTATACATATCAAACCTTCAAACAACACTTGACCATGAATGCTTAATAAGCCTTAATAGCCTAAAATGGATGGGGAAGCACATAAGCTAGCCGAGTTACCCAGGCCGTCTCTCCGCTAACAAATATTTCCAGGGAATGGAATCTCATGTCTCTCGCTGTCATCTACAGCCGCGCGCAATGCGGCATTGAAGCCCCTCTGGTTCATGTTGAAACTCACCTGGCGAATGGCCTGCCAGCCTTGTCTATCGTCGGCCTGCCTGACACCGAGGTCAAGGAAAGCAAGGATCGAGTACGTGCCGCCCTGCTCAACAGCCATTTTGAATTTCCTGCACGGCGCATTACTATCAACCTCGCCCCAGCCGATCTACCCAAGGGCAGTGGCCGTTTCGATCTAGCCATAGCACTCGGCATCCTCGCTGCTTCCAAACAAATTCCACAACAGCAACTCGCTAACTACGAATTTTTTGGTGAACTGGCCTTATCCGGTGAGCTACGCCCCGTACGCGGCGTGCTGCCAGCGGCACTCCACACCCGAGACATGCAGCGCAAACTGGTCCTGCCAAGCAGCAATGCCGATGAAGCCGCACTAATTTCAGGCGTGGAAATTATTCCAGCTAATCATTTGCTGGATGTCTGCGCTCATCTGACAGGACAGCAAATGCTCTCTTTTCATCCTCAAGCACAGCAAACAAAGCTCGCCCACTATCCGGATCTGGCGGATGTAAAAGCCCAGCCTCATGCCAGACGAGCGCTTGAGATCGCTGCCGCAGGTGGGCACAGCCTGTTAATGATCGGCCCCCCTGGTGCAGGCAAAACCATGCTCGCCAGTCGCCTGCCAGGAATTATGCCTAATATGGGTGAGGATGAAGCAATCCAGAGTGCAACCATCTATTCCGTCAGCTCACAGGGCTTTTCCGTCAATAACTGGAAACAACGTCCCTTTCGCGCCCCGCACCACACCGCTTCTGCCGTTGCCCTGGTCGGCGGCGGCAGTCAGCCGCGACCGGGGGAGATTTCGCTTGCGCACAATGGCGTGTTGTTTCTAGACGAATTACCGGAATTTGATCGCCGTGTACTGGAAGTATTGCGCGAACCGCTGGAATCCGGCCTGATCACCATTTCACGTGCCGCACACCAGGCTGAATTTCCCGCTCGCTTCCAATTAGTCACCGCCATGAATCCCTGCCCCTGCGGTTATAATGGTCAGAACGATGGGCGCTGCCGCTGCAGTCCCGAACGTATTCAACGCTATCAAAATAAAATTTCCGGGCCCTTGCTGGACCGTATCGATATGCATATCGAAGTATCTGCAGTGGCCCTGGAGGTTCTTCAAAAAATCAGCCAGGAAGAAAATAGCGCAACAGTTCGCAAGCGAGTACAGCAGGCGCGCGAACGCCAACTCAAACGCAGCCCGTTTCCAAATAATTGTCTCGATAACCGAGCTATTGAAACCTTTTGCGCCATCAACAAGGCTGGAGATGCTCTGATTAAACGCGCCAGCCAGCAATTGAATCTATCCGCCCGCGCCTATCACCGAATCCTCAAGCTAGCCCGCACCATTGCTGATCTGGCAGAAGCCGACGATATCCAGCCACCGCACCTCGCCGAGGCCATTGGCTACCGACATATCGCATCCTAACGGCCTTAATCAATATTCCATAACAAAAATCATAGTATTATCATAGGTTATTTCACGGGAACACCCCGCATAGCTCATATATTCGTCTATAGTTGTAGATATCACAGGCAATATCCGGGGCAAAACTGGAGGACGAAATTATGGCAATGTCGATCTCATTACTGGAATACCTGGAGTGGGAAGGTGTGGATTACGAGCTGGTACACCACGCCTGGATAAGTGGCAGCATGCGTACGGCTGAAGCCGCCCATATTCCCGGTGAAAAACTGGCTAAATGTGTGGTGCTGGAAGATGAAGCCGGTTATATAATGGCCGTGTTACCGGCTACCCACACGGTCGAAATCGAAACCCTGAGTGAAGAGCTGGGACGCGATCTGCAGCTCGCCACAGAAAATGAAATCAAGGATATGTTCGAAGACTGCGCCACAGGCGCTATTCCTCCTATGGTTAAAGCCTTTGGTTATGACGCTATAATCGACGACAGTCTAAACGAATGTGACGAGATTTATTTTGAAGCCGGCGATCATACCGAACTGGTGCATCTGAGTGGCGAAGATTTCACCGATCTCACGGCGGACACGCCCCATCTTCGCTTCAGTCACCACAT
>JAADGZ010000154.1 GCA_013152045.1 Gammaproteobacteria bacterium | reverse complement strand
CGGGGTGGTTTAATCTACGTTGGGATTAATTCCCCGCAGCTTGCAGCGAAAAACGGTAGGATGGGTAGAGCGAAGCGAAACCCATCAATCAATTTTTTCGAAACAGGCAGCGCTGGCTGAAAACCAGCTCGGCGGTGATAACGGTTAAATAAATAATGCCGATCCAGTACAGGCCGTGAGGATTGGTTTGCCAGAGGTAAAACACCAGCACTGCCCAGGAAATCAGTGAGAGCAGCAGGCCGCTCATGGGCAGCCAGATCTTGCCACCGATTTTCTGATGCAGGCGACAGGCGGACAGGTTGATTAAGGCAAAGAGTAGTAAAAAAGTGGAACTGGCAAAGGATGAGATGATGGTCAGATTGCTGAGGTTGACGAAGACAATCGTCACCGCGGTTATGATAACCAGGCTGACCCAGGGGATGTTGTTTTGTTTTCTCCTGAAACCGAAAGCAGGAGGCAAGGCTTTATCCTTGGCCATGACCATGCCGAGGCGGGCGGTGCCGAACAGTGTGGCATTGATCGCTGAGGCGGTGGAAAACAATGCGGCCAGACCGATTAAAAGAAAGCCAGCCTGTCCCAAAAAGGGTTTGGCTGCCACTGCCAGGGCGTATTCTTTATACTGGATGATTTCTTTTGGCAGTAAATTGCCAACCGCGACAAGAGAAACCAGCACATAGACCGTAATCGTAATCAGGATAGACCAGACGATGGCCGGTTTTAGATTGCGTTGCGGGTTTTCCATTTCATTAATGGCATTGGGAATCAGTTCAAAACCTTCATAGGCGACGAAGATCAGTGCGGCGCCCATGATCACGCCGCCATATCCTTGGTTAAATACCGGCAGCAGGTGATCAGCTTTGACATAAAACAGGCCGATCACTGCGAATAGGAACAGGATGATCATTTTAACGGTGACGATTAACAGTTCGCTGTTGCCGCTGGCCTTGATGCCGTAAAGGTTGACTCCGAGAAAGGTGAGCAGGATCAACGATTCCAGCAGGTGCTGCATGACAATATTGGAACCGTCGCCACCCAGCATGGCGCTGCCATAGACGCCAAAGGTGTAGGCGTACAGAGCCATCGTGCTGACATAGCCGACCAGTAATAACCAGCCGCCCATAGCGGCGATATTAGGGCTGGAAAAGGCATGTTCCAGAAAAGTAAAACTGCCGCCGCTGGACTGGAACACAAGCCCCAGGCGTGCATAGGAAAGCCCGGTCAGGAGAGCGATGCAACCACCCAGGGCAAAGGCAAACGGTGCGGCGTGTCCAGCCTGAGCAATGGCCAGACCCAGTACTGAAAAAATACCGCCGCCGACCATGCCGCCAATGCCCATAGCAATAACTTCCTTGCGCGTGAGCTTTTCATTATTTACGACTGAATGGTTATTTTTCATTGCCGATCGGTTAATTACATTCATGCCAAGGTTGGTTGTCGATTAATACCTTAGCATAGCCGGACTCTTAATCTGTACCAAAATGAGCGTGGATTTTAAGCAAGTGGGTTGCCGGTGTGTCGGTCTTTAAATAGCTGGACATTGATATGACTCAATGTATTGGTCGGCGGTCAGAAATATACACGTTTCATTTATTGGGCTAATTTGTTAGCGTGTTCCTGCTCTATCGAGTACTTCTGCTGATTCGATTTTTGGTAGCTTTCGAGCATCAGTTTTCATCTGTTGTACAAATACCCAGGGAGAACGGTTGAATGAAGCGGGATCCTGTCTATTTTAGTCACTGTAAACATATATTAATCCAGTCACCCTTGTTTTCAGGGCTGGCGGATGAGTTGCTCGATGACATGTTGTCGTTGTTTCGGCGCGATACCTGGCGTCGAGGGTTACAGCTGGATTCGGTTATTTTTCAGGAGCGTTTTTATCTGTTGATCGAAGGCCGTATTGAGGTCATGCGAATCAACCCGGAAACAGGCAGAAGCATCACTCTGTTTTTACTCGGTCCGGGTGACGGTATTGATATGGCGACGCTGTTATACAGTCAGCAGCATGAAGTGACGCCGGTAGCGGTGGATGATGTTGCGCTGATTTCTGTGCCGATACCGGATGCGCGCGCCTGGATCGAACGCCATCACGAATTCAATCGTAATTTCCTGCCCTACCTGGGCAAGCAGATGCGGCAAATGGAAGATCTAGCTACCGATCTCGCACTCTACGATACCATGACGCGCCTGGCTCGTCTGATCTTGCGCCACATTGTACCGCATCATCCTCAGTCGGCTGATGGCCGGGTGGGGCATTTGAAGTTGATTAACGACCTGCACGACGATGCTTTGGCGCGCATGGTGGGTTCGGTGCGCCAGGTGGTTAACCGGCATCTTCAATACTGGCGTAAGCACGGTGTTTTGCACAAGCATAAGTTTCATACCGAGGTTGATGATCTGGAGATCCTGCAACAGTATGCAAGTGAGGCGATGCCGCGAATAGAGCAAAAAGACAAGGCCTCCTGAATAGGATTAAAGCCTGCCGCACAGGTTCATCGTCTGGCGTTGATAGACTTTTCTGTCTGTCACCTGGGTGATAGTAATATCTTCGCTTATATACCACGCTAATCTTTCATTGCTGAAATTGAGGCATCGTCCGGGCAGAGTGGTGATTATTGCGAACAATGCGATGAACAAAAAGAACAGTTGTGTTTCTATTTACTTAACCTGGCAGGCTACGGAACGGGCGCTTGGCGATCTGCGCAAGGCGCATGTCGATCTAAAAAAACTATCGGTTGTTGGCCGGGGCTATCATGGTGAAGCGCATCCAATTGGTTTTTATAATATTGGTGAGCGTATGGGTTACTGGGGACATGAGGATGATTTCTGGAGTGGCGTGCTGGATCTGTTGTCGGGGGCGGCCTTTTTCTGGTTGCCTGACTTTGGGCCATTGACCGTGTTTGGCTCCATGGTTGCTTTGCTGGTACGCGGTCTTGATGGTGTTGCGGTCGGTGGCGGCTTCACTGTGTTCGGGGCCGCGCTTTATAATATGGGCATCCCCAGAAATAGCATTCAGCAGTATGAACAGGCGGTTAAGGCCGAGCAGTTTTTATTGATCGTTCATGGGCCGCGTGATGATGTTGAACAGGCTTTTGAAATCCTGCATAGCGAAACGCAGCAGGTGGCTGTGCATCGTGCCTAAAAGATCCCGTTAACCCCCTCTCCCCGATGGGGAAAGGGGGTTAACGGGACAGTAGTGATAGCAGCTATGTGTTCGATAAGCAGTTACAAAACTTTCACCCCAAGGAAGAGATCCCACTAGCATCTGGCTTTACGGATAAAGCTGGTTCCTGTAAAGTGCGCCTGTCGCCGAAAGCTGCTTTAAGTTGTTGATTATATATTATATATAATCATTGTTCGGCGGCAGAATCCAGATTTAACACCCGTTAATACTGTAGGGGGTTTACCAGCCCCTACCTAATCCAAAAATAATGACGCCTCATGTGGTCTTTGGTAGGGACCACCACTGGCTGAAAAGGTGCTGATATGCCTGACATTACACTTCCCGACGGCTCGAAACGCCAGTTTGATAACCCCGTGACCGTGATGGAGGTGGCTGCCGACATCGGCGCCGGTCTGGCACGAGCCACCCTGGCCGGTAAAGTGGATGGGCAGTTGGTCGATGCCAGTCATATTATCGACCGAGATGCTTCGCTTTCGCTGATCACGGATCGAGACGAGGAGGGGCTGGAGATTATTCGTCATTCTGCCGCGCATTTAATGGCGCAGGCAGTGAAGCAGCTTTTTCCTGATACCCAGGTAACGATTGGCCCGGTGGTGGATAACGGTTTCTATTACGATTTTGCCCGCGATGAACCGTTTAGCGAAGCGGATCTGGGTGTTATCGAGAAAAAAATGAAGGAACTGGTGAAACAGGATATTCCTATTGAGCGTTCCCTGCTGTCGCGTGATGAGGCGCTGCGTTATTTCCGCGAGCAGGGTGAAAGCTACAAGGCCGAGATCATTGAGTCTATTCCAGAAGATCAGGATCTTTCCTTATATAAACAGGGCGATTTCACCGATCTTTGCCGAGGGCCGCATGTGCCGTCTACCGGTAAAATCAAAGCTTTCAAGTTAATGAAACTGGCCGGTGCCTACTGGCGCGGTGATTCCAATAATGAAATGCTGCAGCGCATTTACGGTACCGCCTGGGGTGACAAGAAGGCGCTTAAGGCCTACTTGCACCGGTTGGAAGAAGCCGAGAAGCGCGATCACCGCAAGCTGGGACGTCAGTTGGATCTGTTTCATAGTCAGGAAGAAGCGCCAGGCATGATCTTCTGGCACGACAACGGCTGGGTGTTGTATCAGGAGATAGAACAATATATACGCAAGCTGTTGCGACAGCATGGTTATGGCGAGGTGCGTACGCCGAACCTGGCGGATCGGGTGTTGTGGGAAAAGTCCGGCCATTGGGACAAATTCAAGGACGACATGTTCACCACCCATTCGGAAAACCGCGAATATGCGGTCAAGCCCATGAACTGTCCCTGTCACATCCAGATTTATAATCAGGGGCTAAAGAGCTACCGTGACCTGCCGTTACGGATGGCCGAGTTCGGCTCCTGTCATCGTAATGAGCCGTCCGGGACTCTGCACGGGCTGATGCGCGTGCGTGGCTTTACCCAGGATGATGCGCATATTTTCTGCACCGAAGATCAGATCCAGGCTGAAGTATCAGACTTTATCGATCTGCTGTTCGAGGTATATCGGGATTTCGGTTTCGAGGATGTCATTATCAAACTGTCTACCCGCCCGGAAAAACGGGTCGGTGCAGACGAAGTTTGGGACAAGGCCGAGGCGGCGCTGGCCACCGCGCTCAATGCCACCGATCTGAAATGGGATCTGCAGCCGGGCGAGGGTGCCTTTTACGGGCCGAAAATTGAATTCTCCCTGCGTGACTGTCTGGACCGGGTTTGGCAATGCGGCACTATTCAGGTGGATTTCAACATGCCGGGACGGCTGGACGCCCAGTATGTGGCTGAGGATGGTTCACGCCAAATACCGGTAATGCTGCATCGCGCCATTCTGGGTTCACTGGAACGATTTATCGGTATTCTAATCGAACATT
Organism: Gammaproteobacteria bacterium; assembly: GCA_013152045.1. Lineage (GTDB taxonomy): Bacteria > Pseudomonadota > Gammaproteobacteria > UBA6429 > Thiohalophilaceae > JAADGZ01. The sequence continues at coordinate 402 of JAADGZ010000154.1, read as the reverse complement.
ATGCGGGCGCCTTTCCGCTCTGGTTGTCGCCAAATCAGGTCGTGGTCATGGGAATTACCGATAATCAGGCGGATTATGTGCAGAGTGTGGCAGAAAAACTGCAAAAACAGGGGATTCGAGCCATTGCTGACTTGAGAAATGAGAAGGTAGGCTTTAAGATCCGCGAACACACGTTACAGAAAATGCCCTATCTCCTAATTGTTGGAGATCGGGAAGTTGAAAATTCAACTGTGGCCGTGCGCACGCGAAGCGGTGAGGATCTGGGCGGGATGACATTGGAGTCATTCGCCGAGAAAATCACGGAAGAAATTGCGAGCCGCGGCCGTAGTCATTTGGAGGGTTAAAATATCGCGACCAAGAAAACGCGCACCAATGCGGAAATAACTGCACCGGAAGTGCGAG
>JAADGZ010000186.1 GCA_013152045.1 Gammaproteobacteria bacterium | reverse complement strand
ATCTTATAGCGATACTATTACTGTAAGCGATACTCTGCGCCTACGATTGGTCTCTGGTGAACACTGTAGTGCAAGCGAGCAAACCAGTTCCTCGCAAGCCACCAGCATTGCCCCCATTACCAACTGGAAGGCAATAGTACCCCAATGGCTGGATATTGATTATAAAAAAGGTGGCTGGGTAGGAAAATTTGGTTATGGTCGATTTTGAAACATAAGATCTGCTCTGCAACTATCAAGAGGTGCCGATCATCCCGACCGGAAGTTCATAAGTTTGGTTTGATAGAGAAGGTATAATCAAAAGTAGATGCCCGGTATTTATTTACATGGCAAAAAACGCACTGTAGTTTCTATTTCAATCAGCACATTTTTTAATTCTGCCAATGTAACTTCAATGTCTTTTTCCGTAATGCTCGTATCCAGTGAAAATCGAACGGCACAGTGGGCGTCTTCTTCTGTGTAATCCATCGCCATCAATACATGGGTGGGTTTGGGGGAACCCGACTTACATGCTGAACCCGAGGAAAAGGAAATGCCACGCTGATCCAGTGCGACCACAAGTGATTCACCGCGTATACCAGGCAGGCTCATGTTGAGTGTATTAGGCAGACGCCGGGTATGGTGTCCGTTTAAGCGGGACATGGGTACAAGTTCCTCAATTCCTTTCTGCAGCCGGTCACGCAATCGAGCCATGGGGCTGTTTTCATGCAACGACTCCTGCGCCAGCTCAGCGGCTTTTCCCATCCCAACAATCGCCGGGACATTTTCTGTACCGGCGCGCAGACCAAATTCCTGCTGTCCTCCATGGATCAGGGATTCCAGTTCAACACCTTTACGCACATAAAGCATCCCAACACCTTTGGGACCGTGAAACTTATGCCCGGAAAGGCTCAGAAGATCGACGTCTAACTTTTCTATATCGATGGGGATTTTTCCGGCGGCCTGTACCGCATCAGTATGAAACAGCACGCCATGAGCATGCGCGACCTGCACCAGTTCCCTGATCGGCTGAATACTGCCGACTTCATTATTGGCCATCATGATAGAAACCAGGATAGTTTTATCGGTTAACGCATCGACCAGTTGTTGCGGATGAATAAGCCCATCCCTGTCCACATCCAGATAGGTAATCTTAAAGCCCTGACGTTCAAGGAAAGCAGCCGTTTGTAAAATAGCCGGGTGTTCGATTCGGCTGGTAATGATATGCCCCCCGCTAGATTGTCGGGCGAATGCGACCCCTTTTAAAGCCAGATTATTGGCTTCACTGCCGCCGCCGGTAAATATAATGCGCCTGGGCCTGGCGTTAATCAGCCTGGCCAGTTGGCGGCGGGCTTTGTCAATAGCTTCATGCGCATCCCGTCCCACGCTATGGATACTGGAAGGATTGCCATAAAGGGATTCAAGATAGGGCAGCATCGCCTGTTTCACGCTTTCTGCGATAGCCGTGGTCGCATTGTTATCCAGATAAATACCGGGCCTGTGCGTTTTCTGTCCCTTACCATTCACTGCCGCTGTTAACCCAGACACATTATCTGTTCGGCTCAGGCGCGATCTCGCTTCGGCGTCACCGGCTGCCAGCTTAACTACATCGCAGAGCAATGCTTTATACACCGGGAATCCGGAAATCTCATCGTAGTTATACAAATCGGTCAGTTCGTTAACATTCCATTCTCGCCAGGCTTTTGGTCCCACCGGCGTGCCGCCCCCCATATTGGCTTCGATGGCGCCCGAGACAATATCATTACTGATCCTGGCCCGAAACGGCACCGCGCCTCGGGTTGTGCGCACTTCTACCAGATCACCCTGTTCAATACCTCTGGCGCGGGCATCTTCGATATTCATTTCAACGGTTGGTTCGGGGTTATCTTTATTGAGACCTTTGATAGCATGATGTTGTGAGCGAAAATCGGTCTGAGGGCGTGCCCCGGAGTTAAAAACCAGAGGGAAACGCTTATGGAGTTGCGGCGCTGCCTGCGGACCTTCAACCGGCTCGATATATTTTGGTAACGGCTCATAGCCATACTCCTCCAGTTTGCGGGACCAGATTTCAAACTTGCCACTGGGCGTTTCGAAGCCGGGTTTGCCGTCTGCTCGCAATCCCCCTTTTTCATATTTTTTGTATTCCATCATCGGCGTGGGCAATTTAACCCAGCCGCCGTTGTCATGAATATCTTCCAGGCTATAGCCCGAACCTTCTAATGCGAAGCGTATGACTTCATCTTCGGTTTGCGGATAAAGGTGACCGTAACCCAGTCGTTGAGCCAGTTCCGCCATAATTAGATAATCATTACGCGCTTCACCCACGGGTTCTATCAGTTTTTCACGCAACCGGAAGACAGGGCCATAGACCATGTACGAATCGATCTCGAACATGGTGGTGGCCGGCAGCACGATGTCAGCGTATGCGGCATCTGCAGTGAGTTGACGATCGATACTGACGACAAAATCAAGTTTGGACAGTGTTTCACGCCAGATGGAGGTTTGCGGCCAGGAAGTCAGCAGAGAAGCACCGTGGATAATCAGGCCACGAATCGGGTACGGTTCACCATGCAGTACCGCATCGACCAGGCCGGAAGCATGAGACTCCCCACGATAGTCACTGTAAAGTGGAAATTTGTCCCGTGCTGCAGCTCGTTGTAAATTGGGATTTTCCTGATTGCAGGAACGATTAATGGGGAAGTGCTGGTCACGCATGGCCAGCCCCATTCCGCCCGGCGTATCGAGATGGCCACTGATCGCAAACAGGCTTAATACGGCGCGAACAGCCTGAATGCCGCTGTTGGAATACTCTAACCCTGTGTACATAACGGGCGCAGCCCCTGTGGCCCTGGCAATACGTTGGGCGAGATCTCGAATTTTGTTCGCGGGTACACCTGTAATTTTTTCTACGACTTCCGGGCGAAAATGCTGGGTATAAGTTACCAACTCATCAAACCCGAGCGTCCACTGATCGACAAACTTTTCATCATACAAATCTTCGTCGATCAGCACGCCAATCATCGACAATGCCAGCGCGCCGTCAGTACCAGGGCGGATGGCAATCCATTCAGCGCCCGTGCATTTGGCCGTTTCGGTATGCCGCGGGTCGATTACCACAATGTCACAGCCTCTTTTCGCGGCCGCTTCAAGACGGGTCATATCTAATGGGGGAGAATCAGTCGCTGGATTGGCGCCCCATACCAGTAGTAGCTCTGCGTTCTCCATATCCGTGTACATACTGGTCAGCATGGTTCCCAATGTTACGTCGGGCGCAATCATGGCAAAGGAGACATAGCATAGTGCGCCAACCCCCATGGTATTAGGCGAACCAAAGGGGAAAAGAATATTAGATGCAGAAGAAACTGCAACCCCTTTCGGTTGGTACATGTCACAGAGTGAGAGTTCAAACGCGCCTCGCCCTGTATAAATAGCAACAGCCTCCGGGCCGGATTCTGTTTTTATGGCATTGAGATTTTTAACGATAATGTCATAAGCCTCATCCCAACTGACAGGCTCAAACGCATAACTGCCTTTGGCGCCCATGCGTTTCATGGGATGCTTCAGGCGATGTTCGGAGTAAATGATTTCCGGGGCATGCTGCCCGCGACGGCAGATCATGCCAAGTTGATGGCTTTTGTCCGCACGAACACCCACAATTTTTCCATCCTGCATTCCGGTTTCAATCCAGCAGCCTGCGGGGCAAATGCCACAGATTCCTTTTCTCCATTCAACTTCCTGCATCGCCACCCGGCTCCCTTATTTTAATCTCTATGGATTTAATTTCCCACAGCTTGCTGTGATTAATATTGAACCGCCAAGACACAAAGGACGCCAAGTTTTAGCCAAATAATTCCTGGCGTCCTTTGCACCGTGATAATCTCGCTCTGCGAGCTTCATTCGGTATTTCCTACGCTTCGCTCCGGTCACGTCCTGGCGGTTCAGATTGTTCCTTTGGCTAATACCCCGTAGCTTGCTGCGGGGTTGTTTATTAAAATTATGTTTATTAAGAATCACCCGTGGGTTTAGTAGACACAGATGGACTAAAAATCACCGCTTGCACCGGCCTCCATTATTTGAATCAGCGTTTTATTGATGCGTTTTGCAATTGTTTTTAGTTTCGGGGGCAGATCTGTGTTGTTAATCAACATATCCAGATTAATCATCATCAACCAGACTTTGCCATTACCATCTTCAACCAGGGCTATCCGGCAGGGCATATACGCTGCAAAAATCGGATTAAATTCCACCATTTTGTGAGCATCGGCGGGGTTACAAAACTGAAAGATTTCAAGTCGGCCCGATTTTATACCACGAGCCTTTAATTCCTTTGATAATGGTTGGTGTGCAACAAATTTCATATTTAGCTCAATTGCTTTTGATTTGAGCGCTACAATGGCATCATCCGCACTAACATCATCAGCAAGAGGTAATTTAGATACCGTTTGGGAAACATCAAATTGTATCGCTGAAGGAACTAACTTTCCGGCATAAACAGAATAATTAATACATAACAGCGTGACTGATAAAATAATTGCTTTTTTCAATTTCATTTCAATTTACCCGCTTTAATGCAAATAATTACAACTCAAAAAATTTTGAATCCCACTCGCTGCATGCACAGCCCGCCTGGTAAGCACTTTGCAGAAAACGCATAATGTCCCCACCGGGATCCTGTGATTGTCGCACTGACTCGTAGGGTAAAAAGGCCATGGCATAGCCTGGATCGGTATTCCATACTGCTGCGTCTGGCTGTAAAGGTTGATCCGTCAACGCCTCTGGCTCAGGGTATACATAGGCATAAAATGCGGCTTCTCTTACCACCTCATCTCCTGCCCAGAATCCGAAGCTCATCACTTCATGGGAATAGGCTTCTCGTTCGACATTGGTCGGCCATTTCTTCGTCGGCGCACGTTTGCCGGAAAATCGAGTAACAACCAGATCAAGATGATGCCAGAACAGGTGAACAGGGGTACTTTTTCCCGTGTACATGGCTCTATATTTTTCAAACACCGCGCCAACGAGAACCAGTATTTGCCAAAATCGTTCTACATATTCCTGATCATACCTGGCATCAAAATGATTGCTTTCAAACGGCTCTTTACTGATGTTATCGTAGGGAATGGCCTTGATTTCGACATCTACTCCAAGTTCAGAAAGAGTGCCAAGAACATTGTTGTAGAATTGTGATACGGATACTCCATTTATATTAACCAACTCGAGTTTTCCATTACTGGTTCGTATTGAAAGAACATGATGTATAAAGTCAAATTCAATCTCAAACATCATTTCATGATAAGGAATAGGTCGCGTTGTAAGGCCACGGGTGGAAATATATAATGGAGCATGCCACCAATGATTTGTTTTCGGGAAAAGGTTCAGTCTTATTTTTCCAACGATCTGAATATAAAGATGTAGTGTTTGCTTTGTTTCCTCCCAGGCATCTAATGGAAGTGCGGGATATATTTGATTGCGCAATTTATTTGGCATAACAAACTCCTTGTTAAAATTTCCTATGGGTTAGTTGGCCGCCATTACTGAAAAATAAGCGCAGCCA
>JAADGZ010000075.1 GCA_013152045.1 Gammaproteobacteria bacterium | reverse complement strand
ATGCAGAGTGTCTTCGGCATCAATATGGTGGCCCTGGTCGATGGTCAGCCGCGGCTGCTGAATATCAAACAGATTCTGGAAGCCTTTGTTCGTCACCGCCGTGAAGTGGTTACCCGGCGTACGATTTTCGATCTGCGCAAGGCGCGGGAAAAGGCCCATGTCCGTGAAGGTCTGGCGATTGCGCTGGTTAATATCGATCCCATCATTAGCCTGATCAAGGCCGCGAATAATCCGGCTGAAGCTAAGTCGCAGCTGGTGTCTACCGCCTGGGAACCGGGCGTGGTCATTGATATGCTGTCGCGTACCGGCGCGGAAGGCTCCAAACCGGACGATTTGTCGGACAACGTTGGCTTGATCGACGGCAACTATTATCTTTCCGATACCCAGGCACAGGCCATTCTCGATATGCGTCTGCATCGGCTGACCGGGCTTGAACAGGACAAGATTCTCAGGGAATACAACGAACTGCTGGAAGTGATTGCTGAGCTGCTTAAAATTCTTGGCAGTAGTGATCGGCTGATGGAAGTCATTCGTGAAGAACTGCTGGAAATTAAGGAGCAGTATGGTGACGACCGGCGTACGGAAATTGTTGCCAGTCAGGAAGATCTGAGTATCGAAGATCTGATCACCGAAGAAGATGTGGTGGTCACGCTATCGCATGATGGTTATGCCAAGGCGCAACCGATCACGACCTACTCCGCGCAACGCCGTGGCGGCAAAGGCAAGGCCGCTACCTCAGTAAAAAATGAAGATTTTATCGACAAGCTGTTCGTGGCCAGTACCCACGATACTATTCTGTGTTTCTCCAGTCGCGGCAAGGCCTACTGGTTGAAGGTTTATGAACTACCGCAGGCCGGGCGTACCGCGCGTGGCCGGCCCATTGTAAATCTGTTGCCGCTGGAAGATGGTGAACGCATCAACGCTATTTTGCCGATTCGCGAATATGAAGAAGGCAAATATATTTTCTTCGCTACCGCCAACGGCACAGTGAAGAAAACGCCGTTAAAAGATTTTTCCCGGCCACGTGCTTCAGGCATTATCGCCATCGAACTGCGCGAGCAGGATCAGCTGGTGGGTGTCGAACTCACCGACGGCGTGCAGGACGCGCTGTTGTTTTCCAGTAGCGGCAAGGCTATTCGTTTTAATGAAAATGATGTGCGCGCGATGGGTCGTACCGCCGCCGGTGTGCGAGGTATCAAATTGCAAGCGGGGCAACGGGTTATTTCCCTAATTATTGCCAGCGAAGGTTGTGTCCTTTCGGCAACGGAAAACGGTTATGGCAAACGTACCGCGATAGAAGACTATCCGTGTCATGGACGCGGTGGACAGGGAGTCATTTCAGTACAGACCACAGCCCGTAACGGCGATGTCATTGGCGCCGTGCTAGTCAATGATAATGATGAGATTATGCTCATTACCACCAGCGGCACCCTGGTACGCACACGCACGGATGAGATTTCCGTGATGGGTCGCAATACCCAGGGCGTGCGCCTGATCAGTCTCGGTAAAGGTGAAAAATTGTCCGGCATTGAACGGATCGAAAATATCCAGGCCGATGAGGAAGAGCAAGAGCAAGAGGGTGACGAAGAACAGACGGAATAGACTGAATGTTTAATTAACGCAGAGATGATTGTTATTTAATCTCATCCTGGGTGATGCTCAGATATTCCGTAGGTTGGGCTGAATGGTGTTTATGAAGCCCAACATTCAGCTAACGAGGAATCTAGCGCATAGAGACTCAACAACAATGAATTGTTTTCTCTGCGTCTCAGCGCCTCCGCGTTATATACACGGTTGTTTATTAAGAATTTTACGCTAAATAAATTACCCCGCCGAAAGTTGACGGGGTATTAAATTGTAGGATGGGTTTCACTTCGTTCTACCCATCCTACCGTTTTTCGCTGCAGGCAGCGGGGAATTAAACCCAAAGAGATCAAATTTGGAGTATGTGATGTCTAGAGTATTTAACTTCAGTGCCGGTCCGGCGATGCTGCCGGAAGATGTGCTTAAACAGGCGCAGGCGGAAATGACCGACTGGCAGGGCAGCGGTATGTCGGTGATGGAAATGAGCCACCGCGGCAAAGAATTCATGTCTATCGCTGAAAAGGCGAGTGCGGATCTGCGTGAGATTATGGCGATTCCTGATAGTCACGAGATTTTATTCCTGCAGGGCGGCGCCAGTTGCCAGTTTGCTATGGTGCCGATGAATCTGTTGCGCGGCAAATCAACGGCTGATTATATCAATACCGGCGCCTGGTCGAAGAAAGCCATTGCCGAGGCCAAACGTTTTTGCGATGTTAATGTGGCCGCCAGTTCAGAAGCGGACAAGTTCAGCAGCGCGCCTGCACAGAGCGATCTAAAACTAAATCCGGATGCAGCTTATGTGCATTACACGCCGAATGAAACTATCGGCGGCGTCGAGTTTTCGTATATTCCCGAAACCGGTGATGTGCCCCTGGTTGCGGATATGTCTTCGATGATTCTGTCTCGTTCGATTGATGTATCGAAATTCGCTGTAATTTATGCTGGCGCGCAAAAGAATATCGGTCCGGCCGGTTTGACGGTTGTTATCGTGCGCAAGGATCTCATGGGCCAGACTATCGACGGCACTCCCTCCATGCTGAATTATGAAGTTCAGGCTAAGGCCGGTTCTATGTATAACACGCCCCCCACCTATGCCTGGTATCTGGCTGGCTTGGTGTTCGCATGGGTCAAGGACAAAGGCGGCCTGGCGGCGATGGCAGAAATCAATAAACGCAAGGCAGACAAACTGTATGCCGCGATCGACGCCTCGGATTTTTACAATAACCCGGTCAAACCCGATTGCCGCTCCTGGATGAATGTACCGTTTACCCTCGCCGACGCCGAACTGGACAGCGTGTTCCTTGAACAGGCGAAGGAGAAGGGCTTGACTACACTGAAAGGCCATCGCTCAGTCGGCGGCATGCGCGCCAGCATTTACAACGCCATGCCTGAAGCGGGCGTAGATACGCTGATCGCCTTTATGGCCGAGTTCGAAAAACGTAACGGCTAATTTTGATGGGGATTAAATAAACGCGGAGAACGCGGAGGCGCAAAGACGCGGAGAAATTATTAGATAAAGATTTGCTGTTTCGTGAACTTCAATAGAATTATGAAGTGCTATGGGAATATCTGATTTGAAACTCTGCGCCTTTGCGCCTCCGCGTTCTCTGCGTTAAGTACAACTTTATTTGGGACATCTACGATGTATAAAATTTTAACCTTAAACAATATTTCCGTTGCCGGTCTGGAACGCTTGCCGCGTGAAAGTTACGAAGTTGCTTCCGAGATCCAGCATCCTGACGGTATTCTGCTGCGTTCTTTCAAGATGCATGAGATGGAGATTCCGGCGAGTCTGAAAGCGGTTGGTCGTGCTGGTGCCGGGGTGAATAATATTCCAGTTGATAAAATGTCGGCCAAAGGCGTGGCGGTGTTCAATGCGCCGGGTGCCAATGCCAATGCAGTGAAAGAGCTGGTCATTGCCGGTATGTTGATGGGTTGTCGTAACCTGTGTCAGGCCTGGGACTTCGCTCGTCAGCTTGAGGGTGACGATGAAACTATTACCAAACAGGTGGAAGCGGGCAAGAAAAATTTCGCTGGGTTTGAACTGCCGGGTCGTACTTTAGGCGTGGTTGGACTGGGTGCGATTGGTCGTTATGTGGCAAACGCCGCGCTGGATCTGGGCATGAACGTGATCGGTTTCGATCCGGGCATTACCGTAGAAGGGGCCTGGCAATTATCTTCACAGGTAGAAAAAGCCAGCAGCATTGACGAGTTGTTGCCGAAGGTAGATTTTGTCACCTTCCATGTGCCGCTGGTGGATGCCACCCGACACATGATCAATGCGGCCCGATTGAAAATCATGCGTGACCATGCCGTGATTCTTAATTTTGCCCGCAACGGTATCATTGATGATGAAGCGGTTTCTGCTGCCATCAAGGAAGGCAAAATTTATGCTTATGTCTGTGATTTTCCCAGCAACCTGCTGAAGAATCATGAACGGGTTATTACCCTGCCGCACCTGGGCGCGTCGACCAAAGAGGCCGAAGACAATTGCGCCATCATGGTGGCGGAAGAACTGCGAGACTATCTTGAAAACGGTAATGTGAAAAATTCGGTTAACTTTCCCGAGGTGCATATGGCGCGCACGGAAGGGTACCGCATGGCGATCGTCAACAGTAATGTGCCCAATATGGTTGGCCAGATTTCCTCGGCTCTGGCTGACAATGGTTTGAATATCATCGACATGCTCAACAAGTCGCGTGGCGATCTGGCTTATACGCTGATCGATATCGACAAGCCAGTCGAGAAAGTCCTGTTGAATGAGTTGTTGGCTATTACCGGTGTGCTGTCTGCACGCATGGTCTGAAGACTGATCCTGATGAGTGACAAGCTTAACAACTTGCGTGAGACTATCGATAACCTGGATGAACAGATTCAGGCCTTAATCACGCAGCGTGCAAAAATTGCCGAGCAGGTGGCGCAGGCCAAACAGATCTCCGGCGATCAGGTTTTTTATCGCGCTGAACGTGAGGCGCAAGTTTTGCGCAAGGTGATGGCGCGTAATAATGGTCCTCTGAGCGATGAGGAAATGGCGCGTCTGTTTCGAGAGATCATGTCGGCCTGCCTGGCGGTTGAACAGGTGATGAATATCGCCTTCCTCGGTCCGGAAGGAACCTTCACCCAGGCAGCAGCGCTGAAGCACTTTGGTCACTCGGTTAAAACCCTGCCGATGACCAGCATTGCCGAAGTTTTTCGTGAAGTAGAATCAGGCGCGGCATCTTATGGTGTGGTGCCAGTGGAAAATTCGACGGAAGGTGTGATTACGCATACCCTGGATGAGTTCATGCGTTCCTCGCTGAAAATCTGTGGCGAGGTAGAGTTACGCATTCACCATCATCTGCAGAATTGCTCAGGCCGATTAGACGATATCAAAAAGATATACTCCCATCAGCAGTCGCTGGGGCAATGCCGCAAGTGGCTGGATACCCATCTGCCGGGCATCCCCCTGCAGGACGTGGGCAGCAACGCCCGCGCCGCCGAGATGGCGGCGACCGATAGCGATGCCGCTGCCATTGCCGGTGAAGCGGCAGCTGAAATCTACGGTCTAAAAATTGTCAGCGCCAGTATCGAGGATGAACCGGACAATACCACCCGTTTTCTGGTGATTGGCAAACGCGTCACGCCGGTCAGCGGTAAGGACAAGACCTCCCTGCTGGTGTATACGGATAATAAATCCGGCGCGCTGTATACCATGCTGGAGCCGATAGCGCGAAACGGTTTGTCCATGACTCGAATCGAATCGCGTCCCTCTCGCCAGGGTATGTGGAATTATGTTTTCTTCATCGATGTGGAAGGCCATGCGAGCGATGAAAAAGTGGCGAGTGCGTTGGAAGAATTGTCACAAACAGCCAGTATGGTGAAGGTACTGGGAGCCTATCCCCAGGCGGTTTTATAATAAACGAATCTCCGTCTATAAAACGGATATTTAACGCAGAGAACGCTGAGGCGCGAAGACGCAGAGAT
>JAADGZ010000199.1 GCA_013152045.1 Gammaproteobacteria bacterium | reverse complement strand
GAACGCGGAATACGTATTTATCCTGCTCCCGTCCGGTGACATTAAAACGGCCGTAATCGGCCAGCTGGATTTCATCTCGGTGTTGGAAGTAGTTAGCGAAAATACCTACTTTCTGGAACAGGTTGCCGCCGATATTAACGCCCTGATGGCAGGCGGCACAGCCATAGTCTTTGAATAACCGGTAACCTTTTTTCTCTTCCGCATTCAGTGCCTGATCATCGCCTTGCAGCCAGCGATCAAAGCGGGAATCGGGGGTGAGCAGGGTCTTTTCAAAGGTGGTAATGGCATTGCGTATATTCTTGGCGCTGATGCCATCAACGTAGAGTTTGCTAAATTCACGCTGGTAAGTCGGATCCTCTTTAAGACGGCGAATAATGATTGGCCAGCTGTTGGCCATCTCGCGTGGATTTTTAATGACCTGATTAATTTGTTCTTCCAGCGAAAAGGCGCGGCCATCCCAGAATTGCCAGGGATTGAGGGCGGCGTTGAATATACTTGGGGTGTTGACTGCCAGAGGAGCGTTGTCATGTCCGCGTGAGCGGACCTGATAATCGGCGCCATTGCTGCTGAGATCATGACAGCTTGCGCAACTGAGTTTTTTGCTGGCGGACAAACGCACATCAAAGAACAGCTTTTCCCCCAGGACTATTTTGATGGGATCAAGTCGGCCAACGGCGGGCAGGGGCAGGATCGGCTCTTTTGTCGGATATGCGGGTGTTACCGCTATGCTGGTGAAGTGATCATGCTTAGCGAGATTTATGCCTGGAAGGCTGACTAGCAATATACAGCACAGGCCCTGCCAGTTATTTTTCAGGTTACGGTGTGAGGCTTGGCTAGCCTGAGAAATTGATGGCTTTTTTTTGGAGCGCCGCAGGGAGTGCCTCATTTTGAGAGTCTCGGTTCGGTTGCGCTTGCTTCTTCGCTAAGGCCGAGCAATATCAGCAACGTATCGGTGTCCAGGGGTTTGGCCATGCAGGCTTCAGCGCCGGCGTTGAGAATACGTTCGACATTTTCCGGCGTGTGATAGCCGGTCATGGTAATGATTCGAGTAGCTCGGGTAGCGGGATCGCTTTTTAGGTGGTGGCAAACATCGAAGCCATTGAGGCCAGGCATCATCAGATCCAGCAACAGGATATGCGGTTGCCAGGTTTGAATTTTCCCGCTGGCATCAAAACCGTCATTGGCGGTTTCAACTTCAATATTGTGGCCCAGACCGGACAACAGTTCACGCAGATAACCGGAAAGTTGCAAATCGTCATCGACAATCAGAATGCGAGTGCGGTTGTCATCATCGTGCGTTAGAGTCAGCCCCCGTTCGTGGGCAAAATATTCCAGATCATGGTACAAAAAACGGTATTGGCCAGCCGAGGTGTTATGGGACTTGAGCCAGCCATTTTGGGCCCATTGGTGCAGCGTAGCCGGTGATACCCTGAGCAGCCTGGCTGCTTCGTTCGGCGTCAGATATATTTTCCTGGTCATGCCGGGTTAGCCCATTTTTTTATTAATCCGGAATTATTCTAAATCCGTACCTGATATTTTAATACAAGATATCGAATAAGCTACAAAATATCGAATAAATCGATATAATCGGTTTAATCGGTATCGGAAGGAAAAATAAAAACTTGAGTAGTCTGGCTGCGCCTTCGGCAGGAAAATACCCGATCCAGGTACGGCATGCTAAAATTCGATATTTTACGATGACGGCGGCGTGATGAAAACACTCGAACAGGCACTCAAAGAAAGGATTCTGGTTCTCGATGGCGCGATGGGCACCATGATCCAGAGCTATGGGTTGGAAGAGATGGATTACCGCGGTGAACGTTTTGCCGATTGGGACAGCGATCTCAAGGGTAATAACGACCTGCTGTCCCTGACCCAGGCACAGATTATCGGTGATATCCATCGGGCCTATCTCGAAGCCGGGGCCGATATCGTTGAGACCAACACCTTCAACGCCAATTCGGTCTCGATGGCGGATTACCATATGGAATCCCTGGCCTACGAGCTGAACTACGAATCGGCGCGTCTGGCGCGCGTCGCCTGCGATGCGTTTGCCAGTGAAGATAAGCCGCGCTTTGTCGCCGGTGTAATTGGTCCGACCAACCGCACCGCCAGTATTTCCCCGGATGTGAATAATCCCGGCTTTCGCAATATCGACTTTGATACGCTGAAAGAATCTTATCTTGAGGCTATTCACGGCTTGGTGGAAGGTGGCAGCGACATCCTGCTGGTGGAGACCATTTTTGATACCTTAAATGCCAAGGCTGCATTGTTTGCTATTGAAACCTATTTTGCCGAACACGATCTAAGACTGCCGGTAATGATCTCCGGTACCATTACCGATGCTTCCGGGCGCACCCTGTCTGGACAGACGGCTGAGGCCTTCTGGAATTCACTGCGCCATGTGAACCCCATCAGCTTCGGTTTCAACTGCGCCCTGGGTGCGAAAGAACTGCGTCAATATGTCGAAGAACTGGCCGGGCTGGCTAATTGTCACATCAACACCCATCCCAACGCCGGTTTGCCCAATGAATTTGGTGAGTATGATGAGACGCCTGCGCAGATGGCCGCTGAGATTGAAGAATGGGCAAGCAAGGGCTTCCTGAATATCATCGGCGGCTGCTGCGGCACTACCCCGGCGCATATTCGAGCCATCCATGATGCGGTAAGCAAATACCCGCCGCGGCAAATCCCAGAAATCGAGGTAAAAACTCGCCTCAGCGGCCTGGAACCCTGCAACATAGGTGAGGACTCACTCTTCGTCAACGTTGGCGAGCGCACCAATGTCACCGGCTCGGCACGTTTCAAGCGATTGATTCTCGAAGAGGACTATGACGAAGCCCTGAGCGTGGCTCGGGAACAGGTGGAAAACGGCGCCCAGATCGTCGACATCAATATGGATGAAGGCATGCTCGACGGCGAGAAGGCCATGGTGACCTTCCTCAACCTGATCGCTTCGGAGCCGGATATCTCCCGGGTGCCGATCATGATCGATTCCTCAAAGTGGTTCATCATCGAGTCCGGACTCAAGTGTATTCAGGGCAAGGGTATCGTTAACTCCATTTCGCTCAAGGAAGGCGAGGAAAACTTTCTCAACCAGGCGCGTCTGTGCCGCCAGTATGGCGCGGCGATCATCCTCATGGCCTTCGGTGAAGAAGGCCAGGCGGATACCCGCGAGCGCAAGGTCGATATTTGCACCCGCGCCTATAATCTATTACGCGAGAAACTGGATTTCCCGCCCGAAGACATTATTTTCGATCCCAACATCTTCGCCGTGGCCACGGGTATCGAGGAACACAATAATTACGGCGTAGATTTTATCGAAGCCACGCGCACGATTAAACAGACCCTGCCCCATGCCCTAATCAGTGGTGGGGTGTCCAATGTTTCCTTTTCCTTTCGCGGCAACAACCCGGTGCGCGAAGCCATCCATGCGGTGTTCCTGTATCACGCGATTCAGGCGGGCATGGACATGGGGATCGTCAATGCCGGACAGCTTGCTGTTTACGATGATCTGCCGGAAGAGTTGCGTGAGCGGGTAGAAGATGTGGTGCTCAACCGGCGTGATGACGCCACCGAGCGCCTGCTGGAGATTGCTGATCAATATCGCGGCGATGGCAGCGGCAGTAAAAAAGTCGAGGATCTGGAATGGCGCAGCCTGCCGGTGGCAAAGCGTATCGAACATGCGCTGGTTAAAGGTATCGACAGTTTTATTAATGAAGATACCGAAGATGCGCGATTACAATTCGACCGACCGATTGAGGTGATCGAAGGCCCGTTGATGGATGGTATGAATACCGTGGGTGATTTGTTTGGTGACGGGAAAATGTTCCTGCCCCAAGTAGTTAAGTCGGCGCGGGTGATGAAGAAAGCCGTGGCCTGGCTACTGCCCTTTATTGAAGAAGAAAAAGACGGTGGTGGCAGCCAGAGCAATGGCAAGATCCTCATGGCCACGGTCAAGGGCGATGTGCATGACATCGGTAAGAATATCGTCGGCGTGGTGCTGCAATGCAACAACTTTGAAGTCATCGACATGGGTGTGATGGTGGCGGCCAATAAAATTATGGAAGCCGCCAAAGAGCAGAAGGTGGATATCATCGGTCTGAGCGGGCTGATTACACCATCGTTGGATGAAATGGTGCATGTGGCAAAGGAAATGGAACGCCTGGGGTTTGATATCCCGCTGATGATCGGCGGTGCAACCACCTCGAAAGCACATACAGCGGTGAAAATTGAGCAGCACTACCACGAAGCCACGGTCTGGGTGAAGGATGCCTCGCGCGCGGTGGGTGTGGCGCAGAATCTGATCAGCGAAGATTTCAAACAGGATTTTGTGAAAAATCTGCGTGAGGAATACGAGACAGTACGTGCCAATCATGCCGGTCGTCGGGCAAAGACGCACTGGTTGAGTCTGGAACAAGCGCGCAACAATCGCATCGATATCGATTGGTCGAAGTACACACCGCCGCGACCAAAAATCCCCGGGATCCAGATTTTCGATGATATGCCGCTGGCCTTCCTCGCGCCCTATATCGACTGGACGCCGTTCTTCCATACCTGGGAAATGAAAGGTAGTTATCCAAAGATCCTCGATGATCCGGAAAAGGGTGTTGAGGCGAAAAAACTGCTGGCCGATGCCGAGGCCATGCTCGCACGTATTATCGATGAGCGTTGGCTCAGGGCGCGTGCGGTGGTGGGTTTATTCCCCGCCAACAGCGTCAACGAGGATATCGAAATCTACACCGATGACAGCCGCGAAAAGGTACGTCTGACCCTGCACCACCTGCGTCAGCAGACGGAAAAGCCGCCGGGCAAGCCGAACTACTGTCTGGCCGATTTTGTCGCGCCGAAAGATTCAGGGAAAAAGGATTATGTGGGGGCGTTTGTGGTCACCGCGGGACTGGGGATCGATGAGCACGTCAAACGTTTCGAGGCGGATCATGATGATTACCAGTCGATCATGCTCAAGGCACTGGCAGATCGGCTGGCGGAAGCCTTTGCCGAACACATGCATGATCGCATGCGTCATGTGAACTGGGATCTCGAGATGGGAAGCTGGACGCCGTCCGGCGGGCTGGCCGAAGGTTTTAATAATCAGAAGTTAATTAAGGAAGATTACACCGCCATCCGCCCGGCGCCGGGTTACCCGGCCTGTCCTGATCACACCGAAAAATCCCTGCTCTGGCAATTGCTGGATGCGCAGAATAACGCCGGTATTGAGTTAACGGAAAGTTACGCCATGTGGCCGGCAGCCTCGGTCAGCGGCTGGTATTTCAGTCATCCAGAATCACGCTATTTCGCAGTCGGCAAGATCAACCGCGACCAGGTAGCCGACTATTCCCGGCGTAAAGACATGAGCGTTGCAGAAGTGGAACGCTGGCTAGCGCCCAATCTGGGTTATGAGCCGGATTAAGGTAGTTATAAGTTATTGGTAAAAATTGATGGGTTTCACTTTGTTCTACCCATCCTACTCTTTTTTTGAATTTTCGTAGGATGGGTAGAACGAAGTGAAACCCATCAAGTCACTTGGCTTTATTCGACCGTGACTTTGGCGTTTTCGACAATAACGTCATAGACAT
>JAADGZ010000059.1 GCA_013152045.1 Gammaproteobacteria bacterium | reverse complement strand
GTGCCAGTGTCAAAAGTGCACCCGTGCTGATGACCCACCTGGCCAATGCCGATAATCGCAGCAGTGCCGGTACTGAAGAGCAATGCCATCTTTTTGAATCTGCAGTCGCTGATCTCGAAGGTCAACACAGTATCGCAAATTCCGCCGGTCTGCTGGCTTGGCCGACTACGCGTCGTCACTGGGTGCGTCCGGGAGTCATGCTCTACGGTGCGTCCCCTTTCATCGATAGTTCGGCGGCAGACTGGGATTTGCGACCGGTAATGAGCTTGGAAAGTTGCTTGATCGCAGTCAAACAATGTAAAAAAGGTGAAGCCGTTGGTTATGGCAGCCGTTGGCGCTGTCCCGAGGATATGCGCATAGGCATCGCTGCTATCGGTTATGGTGATGGCTATCCGCGTCATGTACCTGATTCCACACCGGTTTTAATCAATAGTCAGCGCGCCGGCATCGTCGGGCGAGTCTCTATGGATATGCTCGCAATTGACCTGCGCAGCTGTGCCGAAGCAAAGGTGGGTGATCCTGTACTGCTTTGGGGCAAGTCGAGTGACGGCATCTTTCTACCCGTCGAAGAGGTGGCGGAAAAAGCCGATAGCATAGCCTATGAATTATTTTGTCAGGTAACTTCACGGGTTGATTTTATCTATCAGGATTAGTTTGTGGCATCTATAAATTAAGGATGATCTTTGTTTCCTACGCCGACATGATCATTTTAAACTGAGCATTCATTTTACACTGAATACTTAACACTAACTCAGTCTGCTCGATTAGCCGAGATCACAGTCCAGCGCATGGGAACTCGGCAGTCACGCTCACCAAAGATTGTTTTCAGTCGGCCCATTACTTTATTTACTACCTCATCGATAGTCGTATCTTTTCGTTGCTCTATTTCAAGCCGCAAGGGTGAACCTGTGACCATGCCCAGCGCGGCATTCTTTGGTCGGGAAAAAACGCACTCACCATCCAGGGTGGTAAACCGCACATCGCTAAAACCGGATTTCTCCATGTCTTTACGGATTTGTGTCTGATCATGGTAGCTAAATGGAAGTTGCAGAAAAGCGGGGGCATCGCCATCAAAAAGTTCGGCTAGCATCTCGTTGATGACGCGTGGTAAGGGATTGTGTTCCAGTGCATCCCAGATGCTGAACAGTAGACGCCCACCTGGGCAGAGTACGCGATGCGCTTCGTGAAAGACCAGCGGCTTGTCACTACAGAACATAATTCCAAACTGGCAGGTTACGACATCAAATTGGCCCTCTTCAAACGGTAGCTCCATGGCGTTAGCTACCTGAAAGCTGATGTTTTCTGAAGGCAGAAATTTCTGTTGTGCGTGTCTGAGCATGTCGTCGTTCAGATCGCTGGCGGTAATATGAGCTTTGCCCGGCAATTGGTTGCGCAGATAGCGGGTTGCAATACCGGTACCTGCGGCAATTTCCAGGACTTGCTCGGCCTGCCCTTCGGCAATGCGTACGGCGAGATCTTCGGCGCAACGGTGAAAAAATATTGGCCCAAGATAATGGTCATAGTTTTCTGGAATGTTGCCGGTAAATGCGCTGTAGATATCATTCATGTTCAATTTCTCCTTTCCCTGAACGATAGCCAAGATACAGTAAAATGCTGACAATCGCACCCAGCCATCCATCAGAATGAGGCCTTGAGAGGAAACGCATTGTTTCAATACTTGACAGAATGTTCATAATAGTGTCACAGCAATGTCAAATAAACTCCCTACCCTGACAACCATTGTACGCCAGCTTCACGCTGCATGTGCATAACGGTAACTTATTCAAAACAATTTATGATGCGAGCCAATATCGTAAGGTGGGTACGGTAAAAGTGCTTACTAAGTCATTGCGTGGGCGAGCAAAGGAAATGCCTGTGGTGCATAAAAAAATGTGCCCACCCCAGCCAAGGTTACCAGGCTTTATTGCGGGTAGTCTGTTTTGGCTGAATAGTTACGTATAAAGTAATTTAACTTTATTTCAGATTTAAGGAGATAACATGAATACATTTAGTAAAAAGAAAATTGTTATAGCTCTATTGTTAGCCGGTACCCAGGTGGCATCTGCTGGCACCAATGTTTTTTTTAATCCCCTGACACAAGCTGCTGCTATTGCCCAGGTACCGGATCATATCAATGAACTGAACTCACCCTGGCAGGTTCCGGCTGGTGTTAGTTACAAAAATTTGACCAACATGCATAAGATTGATGCTGATCCTTCACAGTCTACCTTGCGTGTTCCTGGTCTTGGTCACAGCGCATCCAATACGGATATGAGTGCTTTTGATTCCACCGGTCGTTATATCTTTTTGCCGCATGAAACCATGTATGGTGCTGGTGTTACTCGTTATGACACCGTTACTGATCGTGCCGTCAACCTGTTTAAAGGTAATATGAATGGCGCTCATGGTGACTGGAATGGTGATTTCGGTGCGCTTGATCCGGCTACCTGGACACCTAATAATACTTTGCTAGTAGGTGAAGAATGGTCCGGCGAAGGCCGTCTGTTTGAAATCATGAACCCACTGGCCGATGTCGATGCAGGTGAGACCATTAAATTGCGTGAACTGAACAGCGTTCCTAATGTTTCTCATGAAGGACTGCGTTTCAACCATGCGGGTACAGCACTGTATTTTGTTGATGAAGATAAATCCGGTTCAATCTACAAATTTGTACCTTCAGTGAAGGGTGACTATAGCAAGGGCCAGACCTTTGTTCTCGTAGTCGATGCTTTTGCTGGCGATTCTTCCGTTCGCTGGAATGTAGGCGTCAATATTGGTGAAGTTCGCACAGGTGCCGCTCATTGGGAACCGATGACCGATGCCAATGGTGTTGCCTTGACTTCGACCGATCCGTTCCGTAACGGTCCAAGCCGGAGCAGCAACCCTGATTTAATCCGTGGTGGTCGTGCCGCTGCTGATGAAGTAAATGCTACTCCCTTTGGTCGTCCAGAAGATGTTGAAGTTGGCTATCTGGCTAACCGCGACGAAGTGTTGTATTTCAACGCCACTTCCGAACATGTTGTTTACTCCATCGAAGAACTTGGCAATGGTAAGGCTGTAGTACGTGAAGCAGCTAACAGAGCGACACCGAGAAATCTGGGTTATGCTCCTACCACCGCCCAGTTGGATTCACCTGATAACCTGGCCCAGGATGCACTTGGCAATATCTATATTGTTGAAGACAAGCCAGATCCAATGGTTGCTGGTGATGATGTATGGTTCCTGCGTGATACTAATGGTGACGGTGTTGCTGAATCGATTGATCACTTCATGAGCTTGCAGGTGAAGGGTGCGGAAAGCACTGGCATGATCTTTAACCCGGCTAAGCCGACTCAGTTCATCATCAATGTACAGCATCCTGAAAGCACCGGTGTTGCTGGTGGCCAGGGTGATGCAACATGGATGTATGATCTCACGAATGTAGTGGCTCCGCCTTGCATCCGTGACGAAGATGAGCGTGACGATGAAGATCGCGGCATGCATCGCTTCGGTAGCAAACAGGCTCAAGTAAAGACCTGTAGTAAAAGTGATGATTCAAACTTTATCAAAAAGTTAATCAGAGCAGCTAAATAAGACGGTTTATTAGCCTGGTAGGTGTGCCCGCACCATAAACGTCTGCTTTCTTTGGGCGGCGTTCCAGGTTAAAAAATTAAGCCAGTTAGATCTCTACTTCCACACAAGCGTGTGGGAGTAGAGTTTTTTATGTGGAATAACTCTTTTCTGTTTGCCGTTTCCCGCCAAACCAGAATTCAATATTCTTGCTTAGAAATTCTTTGTAGTGCACATAGTGCGAACCGTCACAGGAGAAGGTCAGACCGACTATACCGTTGATGATATTAAATGAAGATGAGCGTAAATAGACCGTTTCATCCGCGTTACGCAGTTGTTTGAATAAATTTAGAACCAGGGCGATATCATCATGGCTAACCTGGGCGCGTTCACTCAGCGGCTGACGAGGATAGGCCAGGCAGCGATCCGGATTGGTTAGTTCATCTACGGTATTTATATGATAGGTGTAGGGATCTTCCATTGACCAGAAAGAGGCGCGGGAACTGGAAAAATGAATTTTGGTGTGAAATATGCCGTGATGCTGCATCATATCGGTAATGATGTCGATGACTTCGTCCAGACAGCGGTCCATCGCGCTGAGCGCTCGTTCCTGCATAAACAGGGTGCCGCGGATCGCCGGATCACCTTTGTATTGTTTCCATTCCTGTTCTTCCTCAGCTGCATTTTCCTTTGATGCGGGTAGATCCTCCACGTCAAAATCGGCTGCAATAAAGCCTAATACGGTCATCCCATCGCGTACAGGATGCATGACGCTGATACAGAATTTCATGGTCTGGCGGCTTATGTAGACCTGAGAAATAGTATATCCCTGATAAGGCAGGCTGGTTTTAAGGTAGGGACGATTCGAGAGATCCGTGCCACGCCAGCTGCGATCGACATTATCGGCATTAATATTGGAGGAAATCAGACGGCCTTCTGTATCCACCGCATAGATCAGATGACAATGGGGCAGCAAGGGGATGTTATTCTGCAACAGCAGATCCAGCTTGTCGCTGTCATTCCAGTCAGCTACGCAGGCTCGGGCCAGCTCGGCCATTGGTTCGGCAGTCAACAGGCGCAAGGTCTGTTTTTTTTCACGGATAGTTTGTTCAAACCACGACATAATTGGGCTTGTATCATTAATATATTATTTTGAATTATACATTATGCCATTGGTAATAATGCAATATTCTGACCTTGTTCACGTAATGACTTACGATTACCGGTGGTGCCAGCTCAAGTATAAACTTCAATCTATGGCCTATTGTCTAGTGTTTGGGGGCTGACAAAGCAGGGGGGGCATGCTTAAATACCAGCAAGTTAAGAGATAGTCGCCGGGTAGTTTTTGAAGTTGTTTTCCAAACTCCAAATTGGCGCATTAAAATAGAATAACCACAATAAAAACAACATGTTGCAGTCAATGGCAACAGCATTAGTGATTTTTTAATAATAAAAATAGGGGATAAAATTATGCAGATTCGAAATACTCTTTTGGTTGTGGGGTTAGGGTTGAGTGTTATCGCGACATCGGCGACGGCGACGGTCATTGACCAGACCTATGATAATTGGAGTAATGCGATTATCAATAATGGTCAAACTATGTCCTGGACGTTCGACTTTAGCAATAATGGTATCACTTCGGATACTGTGATTGATAGCGCGACCCTGTCGGTGACGGCGCGAGGCGTGGATGCCAATGCGGACCCTGTCAGTGTGAACACCAATCTGGTAGTGGGTAATCTTAGCCCCGGTACTGGTACCACCCAGTTCGATCTACTGGGCCTTGCCGGTACTTATGAATACCTTCTCAATGGTCTGTTAACCGTGTCCATCGTCGCGAATGAAGTTTATCAATATCGCGAAAGTCATGGTTTCTTTTATGATCTGCATACTTATTCTCATGAGCATCCTTACTATGAGACGCATTCAATTTGGTACGGTTTTGGTAGTGCTAGTTTTACGGAGACACATACTAAATCTGAGACACATGGCAGTTTCGAGTACCATGTCAATACTGATCTACATACTGTAGCGGACAGCCTGGA
>JAADGZ010000083.1 GCA_013152045.1 Gammaproteobacteria bacterium | reverse complement strand
GTACCTTCACGAAATAAGTTTTCTGCAAAATACACAGAAAATTATTTCTAAGGTACTAAAGTCTCGGCAAAACACTGCCGCTACCAATAATGATGCCCGCAAGCGCATTCAGCTGAAACGGCATAGTATTTTTCCGGATCGGCTCTAAGGCGATTCAGTACCTCATCCGTCGCACACTTTATTTTGACTGGCAGTGGCTCATCTCGAAAATATTTAATTTATGAGTGATTATAAAGATGCTTAAAAACATATCCGACAACTCTTTAGAAATACTTCCTTCTTCGGGCATCAATCATAGCCTGATCAGTAATAACGTAAAACAAAATCTCAGCCGCAAGGATATTTTCAAGCATGGAGCCTATCCTTATAAGAAACCTATCTCTGTATCTGAATACGAAAAACATAAACAGGAATTGCAAATCGAACTTTTGAAATTGCAAAACTGGGTAAAAGAAACGGGACAAAAAATTGTGATCCTGTTTGAAGGCCGAGATGCTGCTGGTAAGGGCGGCACTATTAAGCGTTTCATGGAACATCTGAACCCACGCGGCGCACGTGTGGTGGCGCTGGAAAAACCCAATGAACAGGAAAAAGGCCAGTGGTATTACCAGCGTTATATCCAGAACCTGCCCACCGCCGGTGAAATCGTGATGTTTGACCGTTCATGGTACAACCGCGCCGGGGTAGAAAAGGTCATGAATTTCTGCACCCCTGCTGAATATCTGGAGTTTATGCGCCAGACCCCGGAGCTAGAACGCATGCTAACCCGGAGCGGCATCCATCTATTTAAAATGTGGTTCTCGGTCAGCCGTGAAGAACAGTTCCGGCGCTTCCAGAAACGACGCAAGGATCTTCTCAAACAATGGAAACTCAGCCCTATCGACATGGCATCATTGGACAAGTGGGACCAATATACCGAGGCAAAGGAATCCATGTTTTTCTATACGGATACCAAGGATGCACCCTGGACCGTAATCAAGTCAGATGACAAAAAACGTGCCCGCATCAATGCTATGTTGTATATCCTTAACAGCCTGCCCTATAACAACAAAGATACTAAAAAGGTAAGCAAACCCGATCCCCTGATCGTCGGCAACACCGCAAATATTTTCGAGGTAGCGGAAAAACATACACATAACACTCATAATGGCGTAGTTAAAGAAGCTGACGCAGGAAAGGAAAAACCATGACCCATCGACATACCGAACACGCTCAGCAAGTGGTGGAACGTTTCAAGGAAATAATCAGTGAAAGTGGCCGCCAACATATTGGCCAAAAACATTTTGACGAACTGACGCTGTTAATTGAATCCGCCATGAGTACAGCGGTCCTGGAAGAATTGGAAACTGCGGCTGACAAGATGAATGCCCTGGCGCAACAAATGCGTAACTATGCCGAGCACTTTGACAAACCGCCGAAGAGTGCCGATTCAGTCTGATCTATATTCAGAAAAAACGGGGCATTCCCGACCCGGGCTTCTGCTTGCCAGGCACCTGAATGGTAACAAAGAACAAACTAACCTGCTGCAAGCAGCAGGGAGTTAAATCCAAAGAGATTAACGCTCACTTATCGGCACGTAGCCGCGCCGGGGTTCACCGGTGTAAACCTGGGTGGGACGGAATATCCGGTTATCGGATAATTGTTCCCGCCAGTGCGCCAGCCAGCCAGCGGAACGGGCAATAGCAAAGATAGTGGTAAACTGATCGGCTGGGATCCCCATTTCCGAATACAATAAACCAGAATAGAAATCCACGTTGGCATAGACGCCTTTTTTCGCCAGCCTGTCTTCACAAACCGCTTCCACCGCTTTGGCTATTTCGAACATCGGGTTAATGTTACCCCCGCGATCAGCCATAAATTTGTCCATTAAGCCCTGCAAAATCGTCGCACGGGGATCCTTGGTTTTATATTCACGGTGTCCCATGCCCCAAATGACTTCCTTGTTGGCCAGTTTTCTATCGACATATTCCTCTGCTTTTTCAGGCGAACCAATTTCTTTGAGCATCTCCAGGACCCGCTGGTTGGCGCCGCCATGCAACGGTCCGGACAGCGCACCAATAGCCGCAGCCATCACGGTATAAGGATTCGCCAGGGTGGAAGCATTTACCAGAACCGCAAAGGTCGAGGCATTAATCGTGTGTTCAGCATGCAAAATCAAACAAACATCCATGATCCTGGCCAGCTGGGGATCAGGTTCCTGGCCGGTTAACATGTAGAGAAAATTTTCTGCGTAGCTTAGATCGCTACGCGGACTGATGGGATCATAGCCATTGCGTATGTGCTCCCACATGGCCACGATACAGGGCATGCGGGCCATGATTTTGACCGTCGTATTATGGATATAATCCAGATCTTCACAGGCGTCACTTCCGGTCAGACAATCGCTACCGGGATAAAACATTCCCAGACTGGCTACCACAGTCTGCAACATTTCCATCGGGTGACCCGTGGCAGGAAGGTTTTTCATCATCCCGCGAGTATAGAATTTGATGTGCCTATTGTCCGTTAGCTGGGTAGTAAAATCAGCCAGCTCTTGCGCCGTCGGCAAACGACCATCCAGTAATAGACGCGAAGTTTCTTCAAAACTGCTGTGCTCAGCCAATTCTTCAATCGGATAGCCACGATAGAAAAGTATACCGTTTTCACCATCAATATCAGAGATATTTGACTTGGTCGCAGGTACGCCGGCCAAACCGGGCAGATATTCGTTCATGACAAACTCCGTGATCTCAACATATTATTCAGAGCTGTAAGGATAGCAAACTTCCTTGCCAGCGTATTCTATCTAGATGGATTTGAGCGCATAAAAAAACGCGGTGAAAACCGCGTTTTTTTGCATAAGAGGCTATTTAGACTATACGGAAAAAGACGATCCACAGCCACAGGTTGTGCTGGCATTGGGATTATTGATAACAAACTGGGAACCTTCCAGGCTCTCCTTATAATCTACTTCAGCTCCGCTCAAGTATTGAAAACTCATAGGATCAATCAACAGTTTCACGCCGCAATTTTCGACCTCGGTATCGCCATCCTGGATATTTTCATCAAAGGTAAAACCATATTGGAAACCGGAACAACCACCACCCGTGATAAATACACGTAGCATTAGGTTATCGTTACCCTCTTCGGCAATCAGACCTTTTACCTTGTTGGCCGCAGCTTCCGTAAAAACTACCGGACCTTCACTGTCAGTTGTCGCTGCTGTCATTTCATCTATCTCCCATCACTAAAATCTTAAAATCCAGACAATTTTACACCCACAGGGGAATAAGTCCTTTTCATTATGCGATACCCGTGTATTTCAGTCAAGATTTGCTGGCCGTTTTTTCCTCAGTCTGTTTCTGCGTGCCGCTTTTCAGCGAAACCACCGATTCATCAATCTTGTGCACCAGATTACCATTAACCTCGGCACCCATGGCCATTTCAATCAGACTGTAGTAAACATTACCATTAATACGCGCCTCGGCAGCCAACTCGATATGCGCCAGGGCATAGACATCGCCAATCACCTTACCATTGATCACTACATTTGGCACCTTGACCTCACCCTCGATAGTGCCACGCTCACTCAGCGTCAAAAGGGAATCATTTCCTTGTTCTGCGATAACACTACCTTTTACCGTACCATCCACATGCAATCCGCCACTGAAAATGACATCACCACGAATTTCGGTATTTTGGCCGATGAGTGAGTCAATTTGCGCCGTTTGTTTGGGTTTCTTTTTCATTCCTAACATGGTCTTCTATCTCCTGCCCACTCCAGTTTATGGTTTTCTCTATACTGTTTCGTTTTCGATTACGCGGAATAATCTGCACATTAATGCGAAAAGGGGTGAAACCCTGCGGTAACTTCAAATTTCCTTCCAATTTTTGAAAATATTTGAATCGATAATCCAGTTCATTGACCCGCTTCTCGCTCAGCTCTTTTAGCTTTAGTGTCCGCGTCTGATTATGTATCATGCCCGCAATGCTCAGGCGAACCTTACCCGTCACCATGCGGTCATTTTTCAATACCTGGGTTAACACTAATTTGTAACGATAATGGTTAGACTCTCCATTTGCCGTAATCTTAAAACGCTGCAAATGCAGGCCACTGGAGGCATTCTTGGGCGAAACAATGCCACGATAAAAAGCCAGTTCTTCCTTTAACTCCAGAATTTCACCTTGCAATTCTTTGAGCGTCGTATCCAACTCAGAATAGGCTTCTCGCTCGATCTGCGCCGCCCGCTCAAGTAAGGCTTTCTGCTCACGCAAACTATTAACATCCTGCTCCAGTTTTTTCCTGACCGCTAACAGCGTCTCGCGTTCATCCGCGCACTCGGCTCGATTATAACCTGCCAGATAACGACCATAGTCAAATAGCGTCCAGCCACCGATGATCAGAGAAATAATGCCCAAGCCCAATAACATTCTGGTAAGCCAGGGGCGATGTGGTTTAACAACAAGATTCATAGACTAAACGGAAATACGCTCCTGAAAAAATGGCTAGCGGATAAAACTCTTACATACAGATAAAGCGCGACTCAGGGTATCAGGGGGATTCCCTGCAGGCCGTAGTCTTCGACAAAATCAAACATAATATTCATATTATGCACTGCCTGGCCTGCCGCGCCCTTGACCAGGTTATCAATTACGGACAACACCACCACCGTATTACCATCCTGTGGCCGATGAATAGCAATCCGGCAGGTGTTGGCACCACGCACACTACGGGTTTCGGGGTGAGAACCGGAGGGTAACACGTCAACAAAAGGTTCGTCCGCATAGCGCGTTTCAAACACCGCCTGTAAATCTACTTTTGCTGATTTCAGCACAGCATAACAGGTGGCATGAATACCCCGTATCATAGGCGTTAAATGGGGCACGAAGGTCAAACCTATTTTTTCAGCCGTTGCCTGCTGCAATCCCTGACGAATTTCCGGCAAATGTCGATGCCCCGACACTGCATAGGCCTTGAAATTTTCACTGGCCTCGCCCAACAGGGTCGCCACCGTCGCCTTCCGCCCTGCGCCACTCACGCCGGACTTGGCATCGGCAATCAGATTGGCCGTTTCCACCAACCCGTTTTCAATCAACGGCAACAAGCCCAGCTGTACCGCAGTTGGATAGCAACCGGGATTGGCTACCAGGCTGGCAGTG
Organism: Gammaproteobacteria bacterium; assembly: GCA_013152045.1. Taxonomy (GTDB): domain Bacteria; phylum Pseudomonadota; class Gammaproteobacteria; order UBA6429; family Thiohalophilaceae; genus JAADGZ01. The sequence goes on along the minus strand of JAADGZ010000083.1, from coordinate 2,688 downwards.
CGAATAGCCTCACGGTTAACTTCGGGCAAACCATAGACTGCCTCCGAAATCAATTCGGGACAGGCGTGAGGCTGACCATACCAGGCGGCCCATTCCTGCGCATCCTGGAGACGAAAATCGGCCGCTAAATCAATAACCTTGACCCCGGCATCCAGTAGTTCCGCCGCCATGGTCATGGCAATCCCATTGGGCGTAGCGAAAAACACCACGTCACAGGCCTTGAGCACCGCCATATCCGGCACACTAAAACACAGCTCAACATGACCGCGCAGATTGGGATACATCTCGGCCACCGGCATGCCTTCCTCGGAACGGGAAGTAATGACCTCAAGCTTTACCTCGGGGTGTGCGGCCAACAAGCGTAATAATTCTACGCCCGTGTAACCGGTGCCGCCAACTATGCCTGCCTTGATCATAATACTTAAATGAATCTAAATATTTGATGGGGGGAAGAATATTCCTAGCATAGATCACAACCATCATGGCTAGGAAGGAGCATGATAATTACAAGTCAAAGAAATATAAAGATAAATTTACCCCGGCACAAATAAAAAACCCCGGCACAGGGCCGGGGCAAGGTTACCTAAACAGATGTAAAGATTAGAAAACTATCAGTATTTGCGCCGATATCCGGTTATCCATGCTATCCAGTATCTGGTTAGGCGCGGCTGAACCCGCCAGATTCGGTGCACTGGCATCACGCATTTCATAGTTGACCAGCAAGCGGCTCTTCTTGTTAAAGAAATACTGGGCACCCAGGGTCAAAGTATCAAACTTGCGCTCGGCCGCACTGATGTTGGTATTGCGGTCCAGTGTGTCATAGCGAATGTCGAGTTCCAGTTTCGGGTGAATCAGATAACCGAAATCCAGATACCAGCTATTGGCCTCACCATTGGTTTTCACATTGAAGTCGGCATAGGCGGTAGCCGCATTATTCTGCGATCCCGCCACAGCCCCACCGTCGGTGCCACTGAAGATCATGCCCTTGGCGACAAAATACTCAGCCGCAGCGCGTACCTTGCCCTTGCGCAAGGTGAGGCCGATCCCCTGGCGGGTGCGATCATAGACACCTGCGCCATCGCCAACCGTAGTGAGGGTGCGTTTGCCACCCTGGTACCAGCCAAACAGTTTCAAACTCTGATAACGGGCGCCACGCGGACCGTCCTGATCCGCAGACCATGAGGGTGGTGCCAGATGCGAGCTGGATGGAAACGGGCTAGCACCGGCGAACAGTAATTCCGAGGCCCAATAAGCATATACTTCCCGATTACCATCATTTTCGCCACGGGTAATGCCATTGCCATTACCAACCATGAGTGCATAGGTATGTTCCCAATTACCAACCGTAAACCAATCGAATACCTGGACTCCAATATCACGAAAAGCACTCACGGGCCCGTTCGCTTTATTGACACTGGCTGCAGTTGTTTTGGTTGATGAGCCATCACCATTGAAATAACGTTCCAACAGCAACTGGTTAACGCCGGTGGAAAAATTGATGTAATCAAATACATGAATCGCCTTTAAGCCTTCCTCACTGCCCGGAGTCTTGAACTGGCCAACACGAATTCGTGCCCCCTTAAATTGATTGAGGGTCACACTTGCATCTGTAATTTTGGCATTGCCACCACCCTGGCGGGTAATACCATTATTTCCGAATTCAGCCAGGAAAAAATAGTTAACGTTATTATCCAACGGGAAACCAGTACCACGCACACCAATTCGAGTACGAATAACGTTAAAACCTGACTCACTCTTTAAATCAGGCCGTGACATATTAAATATGGCATTCTGGCCCTTCCAGGGTCCCGCCTGAAGTTTGGTACCGTCAGTCTGCTGGAATTCTGGCTGAACAAAACCCCAGACTCGCGCTCTAGCCGACACACCTGGCGGCTCGGTACCCTGCATTTTTAACCAGTTTATGGCTAAAGCCTCACCACTACTCAGCAACAATCCTGCGGCGCATGTCAAGGCCAATGTTAAGTTACGATTAATCTTCATTCACTCCTCCCCTAAAAAAAACACTTAATTCTTCACGCATAACAAATCACGGTTTGATCAAGGTATACCCGTCTTGCTCCAAATCAAGGATACGCACTACACCTGCCGCCACTTTTACCGCATTAGGGTTAAGAGCCGGCGCATGGCCCAACTTTTTGGTCATGCTTTTGATCGTATTGGAGCAGGCGCTAAAACGTACACCATTATCTACTAGACCCTGAATGCGACCACTGCTTACATTATTTTTGAATAACAAACGCAAACCGGGACCAAAAGCAACGATTTCAACTTCAACCAGATCCGGGCCGTAATGCTTCAGAATGTTATTCGCCACATTCAGCACCAGCTTCTGTTTGAAAGGGTTGGGATCGCTGATTTGCAATACCACTTTGTGCTCAGCAAACTCTTTTTTTGCCATGGATGATGTGGCAAAACCAAACAACGACATAAACAACACCGCATACAACGCAAATGCTTTCAAATTAAACTTAATTGAGGTCATATATTCCTCCCACCATAAAAAGGTTGATTTAAAAAAATATTAATCCTGTTTATCCTGCCATGGAATTTTCTCTTTTAAAAAACAAACAAGACAACGGTCTTTTGTTTTCTCACCATCCTGGCGTTCGAGAAACGCATGCACATCCTTATGCAAAACTTTTGTTCTAAAATTAAAGAACGTTCACG
>JAADGZ010000288.1 GCA_013152045.1 Gammaproteobacteria bacterium | reverse complement strand
AGTAAATCCCAACGCGCAATAGCTTCTCGGCTGATTTTCTCCAGATATTTTTCGGTCATCCCCGGATAGTGTTCCAGCCACATCTGCGCCACCGTATCACCTTCATTAAAATCCCGCATACTGCCAACAAATACCGCCGCTGCTCCAAATTTGCCTGCTGCCTGCATGGCCGTCTGATAGCGACTGACTTCAATGAAGGGTTCAAAATCGGCTTCAAGGATTTCGACTTTCATGTTTAACCGCCGGTGACCGGAGGGAAAAAAGCCACCTCGTCACCATCAGATACCGGTGTATCGGCATCGACATATTCCATATTCAGCGCCATCAGAGTATTACCCGGCATGGCGGCATTATCGGTTGCCTGCGACCAGGCCTCGGCCACGGTGTGCACACTTTCCGCTGCCAGCTCGCAATCATCCCGTCCCAGTTGCTCACGCAGGCTGGCAAAAAATTTGATGGATATACTCATAGAATACTCGATTCGAATTTGCTCAAACGGGAGCTGCAAGCCTATCATGACGACCCAGACAGGAAAACCTGAAGACAAAACAATGACTGAGTTAACCCATTTCAATCAGGACGGCAACGCACATATGGTCGATGTCGGCGGCAAAGACCGCACTCAAAGGATAGCCGTTACCTGCGGCTGGATCAGCATGCAGTCTGCCACATTAGAAAAAGTGCGCAGTGGCGGCCACAAAAAAGGCGATGTGCTGGGTATCGCCCGTATCGCGGGCATTATGGCGGCCAAGCGCACGCCTGATCTCATTCCTCTGTGTCATCCCCTAATGCTCACCCATGTGGATCTCGAATTTACTATCGACGACACCGAAAACCGCATTCATTGCCAGTGTACCGTCGAAACCCGTGGCCAGACCGGGGTGGAAATGGAAGCCCTGACTGCGACCCAGGTGGCCCTGCTGACTATTTATGATATGTGCAAGGCCGTGGATCGCGGCATGCTCATGGGCGGGATCGGTCTGCTGGAAAAAAAAGGCGGCAAGTCGGGGCACTGGCAGCGGTCTTAAAATCTAAGGCCAGGATGAGGGGGTAAACAAAACAAGCCCTTATCAAATTGAGCCCCCTCTCCCCAATGGGAAGAGGGAGTTAACGGGACAGCAGTGAGGTTTTTTAATAAACTACCCCGCAACAAGCTGCGGGGTATTAATCTATAGCCGTGCTGATGTTGATGGGTTTCGCTTCGCTCTACCCATCCTACCGTTTTTCGCTGCAAGCAACGGAGATTAAATTCTTTGCGATCTTTGCATCCTGGCGTCTTTGCGTTAAGATTTTTTCCTGAGCCATTATGACCACGCCTTCGATTCATTTCCCCGCTCCGCCACCTCAAAGTGAAACAGAACTGCTGGCGCGGGCGCAGGGGCTAGCCGGGTTGACCCTGGGCGAGCTGGCAACCATTGCTCGTCAACCTTTGCCTGCCTCAGCCCAGTCCGGCAAGGGCTGGGTGGGGCAGCTGCTGGAACAATTTCTGGGTGCCAGCGCCGGTTCGCGGCCAGAGCCGGATTTCACTTATATTAGTGTTGAACTCAAAACTTTGCCGCTAAACGCTGGCGGTCAGCCGAAAGAATCCACCTATGTCTGCAGTGTACCGTTGAAAGACAACCGCCACCTGCGCTGGGAAACCTCCTGGGTGCGCCTGAAACTGCAACGGGTACTGTGGGTGCCACTGGAGGCAGATCCCCATATTATTTTTGCTCAACGGCGTATCGGCACGGCTCTGCTCTGGAGTCCGGACGCCGAACAGGAGGCGATGCTGAAACAGGACTGGGAAGAACATATGGACAGGATCTGCCTGGGACAGCTGGAAACTATCTCAGCCCGTGACGGTGAGGTGCTGCAAATCCGCCCTAAAGCCGCACATTCAAAAGTGCTTAGCTCAACCTGCGGCAGTGACGGCGCACCGGCACAAACCCTGCCGCGAGGATTTTATTTACGCACTGGGTTTACCCGCGCTATTTTGCAACAGCATTACGCCGTCTATACTTGATTCATAACAGATGAAGGACTCACACACATGGCCAAAGATCTAAAATACTGGGTCAAACATATCAGTGAACATGAAATTCCTATTTTCAAATACACCGCACTGGCGATTGCCGACGGTGTCAAAGACGATGATATATCCACCGCGCAACTGGCGCAGATCATTCTTCGCGATACCAGCCTGACCGCACGCATTCTGCGCATATCCAACAGCGTGATCTATAACCCGTCGCGCACCGCCATCAACACAGTCAGCCGCGCCATTGTTTATATCGGCTTCAATCTGATTCGCGATCTCAGCCTCTCGCTAGCCGTTATCGATGCCATTCTCAAAAGCCGCTCACGCAAGCATGTATTGAAGCTCATGGCGCGTTCTTTCCACGGCGCCACCCTGGCGCGCATGTTGGCGGAAAAACGCGGTGACGATGCGCCGGAAGAAGTTTTTATCGCCGCCCTGCTCTACCATCTTGGCGCAATGGCTTTCTGGTGCGTCGATGAAGATAAGGGCCTGCAGATTCAGACCTTGATTGACAAGCATGGTTTCAAACCCGCTATGGCAGAAAAGGAAATGCTGGGCTTTACCTTTGATCAGCTCACCGTCGGCCTGACTCATGACTGGCATCTCTGCGATTTACTTCACAGCGCCATTAATAATCCCGGCCTGAAAACCCCGCGCATCCAGGATATCGTGCTCAGCAAAAACCTGGCTGACAGTATCAATCCGCAGTGGAATAATCCGGAAGGTATGCAGGCAGTTAAACAAATTGCTCGGCATCTAAAACAGAACGAGGATAAAACACTCAATCTACTACGCAACAACGTGTTGGAAGCCGCTGAGTTTGCCCAGCAATACGGCGCAGTAGAAATTATTCCCCATCTGCCTCTGCCCAACGGCGATGCTGCCGTGGTTAGCGAAGAACCCAAAAGCATCGAAAAATACCCATTGCCTGATCCCGTGCTGCAACTAAATATTCTGCAGGATCTCACCAGCACCCTGGAAAGCCGACCTTCGGCCAACACGATTCTGGAACTGGTGCTCGAAGGCCTTTACCGCGGCGTAGGACTGGATCGGGTGCTGTTCGCTCTGTTGAGTCCGGATAAAACTATGCTCAATGGAAAATTTGCCATTGGCGAAGACAATGAAAAGTTTATTCAGCGTTTCCATTTTTCACTGAAACAATCGAACCTGTTTAGCGAAGCCTTTCGCACAGGTCAGGCACAGTGGATCCGCAATAGTCAAAGCGGCGAACAGGCCGCGCAGATCAGCGATGAAATACGCACGGCCCTGGCCAGCGAAGCCTTTCTGATCTTTCCCATCATGATCAGACAATCACCGGTAGGCCTGTTCTACGCAGATCGTCAGCCCAGCCAACGCCCGCTTAGCACTGATATTTTTTCTGGCTTCCGCCACTTTGGCCAGCAGGCCTGTCTCTCTATCGAGCATATCAGCCAGCAAAAATAACGACTACAACGGGTTACAACTATTAACTTGCCAAGGGTGGTTTTGTTTCTGGATAGACTTTCTCCATCGGTACTGACAAACCCTCATGACTGATAATTCGCGCATGCTGACGGCGTAGTTCCCGAGGCTCACTCACACCACAGGAGTGCGCGATCAAACCCACTTCATGCACCAAATTGTGCACATAATTTTTCACCCGCAAAGCCTTATCTTCAGGATTCAAACCTTTTTGCAAACGTGGGTTATGGGTCGTAATACCGGTTGGGCAAGTATTGCGATTACACTGCATGGCCTGGATGCAACCTAAGGCAAACAGGAACCCGCGCGCGCTGGTGACAAAGTCGGCGCCCACGCATAAAGCCCAGGCCACACTGCCTGGCGCTATCAGCTTGCCAGAGGCAATCACCCGAATGCGTTCGCGCAAACCATATTGATTGAGCTTGTCCACCAACAGAGGCAGGCTTTCATGCAGGGGCAAACCCACGTTGTCCATCAACGGCATGGGTGCCGCGCCACTGCCACCCTCGGCACCGTCTATGGTGATAAAATCCGGCGCATACTCAAGGCCTTTTTTAGCAATCAACTGAAGCAGTATATCGAGATGACCACAACCGCCCAGCACCAGCTTGAAGCCCACTGGTTTACCCGTGACGCGGCGCACGCGCTGAATCATATCGATAAGCTCTTCTACCGAACTGATATCAGGATGACGGTTGGGGCTAATGGAATCCTTAAACGGAGGGATACCGCGGATCTGCGCAATTTCTTGGGTGACCTTGGCGGCAGGCAACATACCGCCCTTGCCTGGCTTGGCTCCCTGGCTAAGCTTGATTTCGAACATGCGCACCTGCGGATGCGCCGCCACCTCGCGTAACTTCTCATCGTCCAGCTGCCCGGCCTGATCTCGCACTCCGTATTTTGCCGTGCCGATCTGAAACACCAGATCCGCTCCCCCCTCCAGATGCCAGGCTGATAAGCCCCCTTCGCCAGTATTCATCCAGCAACCTGCCCTGTAAGCACCTCGTGATAATGCCAGTACCGCCGGGCGCGACAGCGCGCCGTAACTCATGCCGGAAACATTTACCAGCGAATCGGTTTCATAAGGCTGTTCACAATCAGGACCGATAACAAGCGGCTGCGGCATAACCGCATCTTGTTCCAGTTTGGGGAAGGTGCAATTGACGAAAATCACGCTGCCTGGCTCGGTCAAATCCCGAGTAGAACCGAAGGCGCGGGTATTGCTTAGATCTTTTGCGGCCCGGTAAACCCAGCTGCGCAATGCTCGATTGAAGGGTAATTCTTCCCGGTCCATGGCAAAAAAATACTGCCGGAAAAATTCTCCAAGATGTTCAAACAGATAACGAAAGCGACCAATAACAGGATAATTACGCCGGATAGCATGTCGCGTCTGGCTGATATCGATCACAAAAATAACTGCAACTACCAGGACTATAATTCCAATAAGCGAAATGAAAAACAGCGACATCACATCCATCGCCGACATCAGTATTCCGGACATCATCATATCCTGCATAGTTTCTTTCTCCGAATTTATAGTGACATAAAAGCCCTTACCCCCTAATAAGTGAAGGGTGATAAAACTGCTTACCAGAGAGGCGCTAGCGCATTGTACAATTTGTCTAGCGCCTCACAACGATCATCAAATCCGACAGGCTACCGGGCAAATAATTCAGTATAATCCGATTTCATGAATAAAACTGAACAACAGATTTCTGAAACTATCGAAGTTTTCGAACAGGTCGCGGCGGGCTATGACAACCCATCGCTGCGTTTCTTTCCCTTCTGTGGTGACCGCATCAGTATGCACCTGCAACTGAAACGTGGCCAAAAAGTGCTGGACGTTGCCACCGGCACCGGCGCGGCCCTGATTGCAGCGGCGCAAATGGTCGGCCCGCAGGGCCGGGTGCAGGCCATCGACCTGGCGGAAAATATGCTCGATCGCGCCGAACACAACCTGCGCATGAACGGTCTGAGTAATGTCGATTTTCATCTCATGGACGCGACCAAACTGGATTTTAAAAGTGCCTACTTTGACGCGGTGATCTGAGCCTTTGGCCTGTTCTTTCTGCCCGATATGCTCGGCGCGCTGAAAGAATGGCGGCGCGTACTCAAGCCCGGCGGGCGGCTGATTTTCACC
>JAADGZ010000233.1 GCA_013152045.1 Gammaproteobacteria bacterium | reverse complement strand
AACTTAGCAGATATTATTATAATATTAACGGGGCAGCAGTGCCGGCAATATAAATACCGAAATAAACTTAGTTACCTCTGCCAGCTGGATTCAGGCTCGAATTTAGTCTTCCTCGCCACTCAATAGCCGTCTGATATTACTGCGGTGGCGCCAGTAGAGCAGGATGGTCATGAGGACGGTAACAATAATAAATTCCCGCGAAGGAATAATTAGCCAAACGTAAAGCGGTGCCAGCAAACTGGCGACCAGCGCGGAAAGGGATGAAATTCGCAGGATTTTGGCGACAAACAACCAGGTTCCGACAGTGGCGGCACCCACTCCCCAGTGCAGGCCAAACAGCACGCCGAACAAGGTGGCCACGCCCTTGCCGCCTCTGAAGCCGAAAAAAAGCGGATACAGGTGGCCAAGAAAGGCTGCCAGTCCGCTCAAGGCCAGAACCATGTCCGGCGCCCCCAGCCAGCGGCCGAGCAAAACCGGAATCAGGCCCTTGAGCGAGTCACCGGCAAGCGTGATAGCCGCCGCTTTTTTGCCGCCGACCCGGAGCACATTAGTCGCCCCGGGATTGCCAGAACCCTGTGAACGGGGATCGGGCAAACCCATCAATTTGCAAACAATAATGGCGGTAGATATCGAGCCAAACAGGTAGGCACCGACAATCAAACTGAAATTAAGTGTATCCATATGTAAAAGGTACAAGGGAAAAGGGTAAAAACACAAGAAAAATCAGTGCGCTTCCTTGTGTTTTGTATCTTGTATCTTGTACCTTTCCATAATGGATATTATTTACCTGAACGATTTACGTATTGAGACCATTATTGGAATTTATGACTGGGAACGCGAGGTCAAACAGGTGGTCAGCCTGGATCTGGAGATGGCCACCGACATTGCCAAAGCGGCGGTTAGTGACAAGATCGAAGATACCCTGAACTACAAGGCCGTCGCCAAACGCCTAATCAGCTTTGTTGGCGAGAGTGAATTTCAGCTGGTGGAAACCCTGGCGGAGCGGATTACTGATATTGTTTTGCACGAATTCAAGGTCCCCTGGCTGCGCCTGCGCCTCAACAAGCAGGGTGCCATACGCGGCGCTGGCGGTGTTGGCGTGATCATCGAGCGCGGCATCAAGCCTGATCGGTAACACTTATGTCCCGGATCTATATCAGCATCGGCAGCAACATTGAGGCTGAAAAACACATCCGTCTCGCGGTAGCAGAATTGCGCCAGCATTATGGCAAGGTAATGCTGTCATCGGTATATGAAAGCGAGGCAGTCGGGTTTAAAGGCAATAACTTCCTCAATATGGTCGCGGGGATCGACACCGATGAAGATGTGCAAACGGTATCCGCCGTACTGCATGATATCGAGGATCGACACGGTCGCTTACGTAACGGCCCTCGTTTTTCTCCCCGCACGGTGGATCTGGATCTGCTGCTTTATGATGATCTGATCATAAACGAAGGCAAGCTACAGATTCCGCGTGATGAAATCACAAAAAATGCGTTTGTACTCTGGCCTCTGGCGGAACTCGACTCGACCCGCCGCCATCCGCTGACTAACCAGACGATGGCCGAACTCTGGGAAAATTATGACAAATCTTCCCAGGCGCTGTGGCCGGTTGAGCTTTTATTTCCCCGCTGACTCACTGACCTTGCGAATAGATATTTTTGAGCCCTTCAGACTGAAGCGCTGCTTACCCACATCCGGCAGGGATAATTCAATATAGTAACGTTCTTCCAACAGGGCTTTGATACGCGCGGTATCAGTGAAAAAATAGAGATAGTGGTAATCGCCTTCATGCGCAACCTTGTGGCAGAGCAGTTCAATTTTAATTGAACCCGCATCCGTCTTTGCGGCAATAATCGGTCGGCTGTCTTCCTTGCAACGGGTGTTTGTACGCAAATAGAAAAAACAGTTGTTTTCATCCGTACTACACCAGAAACCAATGGATTTACCCGCTGCATTTTCGGTATAAGCTTCGTTAAAGGCATTGGAATAATCCACTGTCCAGTCGCCGGTTTTGATCCTTTCGGCAAAGACTGTAGTGGAAATAGAAAATAAAACAAACGCGGACAAAACGGTAGACAGATAGTTCATGGCTCTTCTCCTTATCAGCAAAGAAATACGCCAGTTACAAAGTGGCAGGATAAATCAGGAATTCAAACTACGACCTCCATCGATAGTCAGTACTTGCCCGGTCATGTAACGGGCATCGCGAATCAGATACAGAATCGCACTGGCAATGTCATTGGAATCACCTTTACGTTTGAGGAAGGTTCGAGAAACGATACGCTGCTTGGTAATATCATCGGTATTTTCCGGCCACAGAATGGCCCCAGGTGCTACCCCGTTAACCCGGACTTCTGGACCAAGCTCACAGGCCAGTGCCCGCGTCATCATCACCAAACCAGCCTTGGCCATGCTATACACCGGGTAACCCTTGAGTGGACGTTCGGCATGAATGTCCACCATGTTGATGATGCAACCATGGTTTTTTTTCAATTGCCCCGCCGCTGCCTGAGAAAGAAAAAAAGGCGCTTTAAGGTTGGTGCCCATCAGATCATCCCACTGTTTTTCACTAACCTTGTTAATCGGGGTTTGATAAAAGCTAGAAGCATTGTTGATCAACACATCCAGACGTCCCCAGGCATCGGTAGCCTCTTTAACTAGCGCGGGCAAATTATCAATTTTGTGCAGATCAGTCTGCACCAGAATAACCGAATCAGGCCGCTTCTCGAGCATTTTTTCCTGCAACTTCTGCGCGGCTTCGCGCGAGCTGCGATAATGCAGCACCAGATTCATGCCCTCGGCATGCAGCAGTTGGGCCGTGCTTGCGCCAATGCGGTGGGCAGCGCCCGTAATCAATGCAACCTTATTGCCAAGCATGCCTGTGGTATCCTCCAGCTAATGCTCCACTGTAACTCAGATTCACAGGACAAAACACTGTAAATGATCATGCAACAGAATGATTTTTCCGCTCGCCTGCGTAAGACACAAAAATTATTATCATCACTGCCGCTACCATCGGCCGATGCACAGGCTCTGAGCGCAGAATTATCTGCACGAATTACAGCGGCAATGAACGTGACCGGTGGCTCGTTGCCCTTCTGGGAATATATGAACATGGCTCTGTATGAACCGGGCCTGGGTTACTACAGTGCCGGTAGCCGCAAACTGGGGGCAGCGGGAGATTTTGTAACCGCAGCGGAGATCTCCGAACTATTTTCCCGCACTCTGGCGCGCGTCAGCCAGTCCGTCCTTAATACTGTCGAGAAGGGCGAAATTCTTGAAGTGGGCGCAGGCAGCGGCATAATGGCTGCCACCATTCTTGCACAATTGGCGGCCGATCACGCCCTGCCAGAGCAATACCATATTCTGGAACTTAGCGCCGAACTGCGCCAGCGTCAGCAACAGACCCTGAATGAGCAGGTACCTGATCTGGCGGTGCGGGTTCACTGGTGTGATCAGCTACCACAAAATTTTAAGGGACTGATCCTCGCCAATGAATTACTGGATGCCCTGCCCGCACACCGCTTTATCATTGAGGCCGACGAAGCCAGGGAACTATCTGTCACGCACCGTGATAATGACTTCATCTGGCAAAGCCAACCAGGCAGCGAAAGACTGATTAAGCGCATAGGTGAAATTGAAAAAGATAATGGACGCTTTGCTGAGGGCTATGCCTCTGAAATTTTATTTGCCGCTGAGGACTGGATCCATGCTGCTGCAAAAACGTTAACCTCGGGCATGATATTATTGTTGGACTATGGTCAACCAAGGTCGGTGTACTATCATGCCCAGCGCAATAACGGCACACTAAGCTGCCATTATCGCCATCGCCGACATGATGATCCGTTTTTTTATCCCGGTTTGCAGGACATCACCGCACATGTAGATTTTACCGCCATTGCCGATGCCGCGCTGGCAGCAGGACTAGAGGTAGCGGGCTACACCACTCAGGCACACTTTCTGCTCGGCAGCGGCATCACCGACTGGCTAGCAGAGCAAACAGACCGCCTGATTCAGCTCGATTACAGCAACCAGATTAAAAAACTCACTCTACCCGAGGAAATGGGGGAAACCTTCAAGGTCATGGGGCTGCGAAAGAATTGTACAGTCAGCTTGCCAGGTTTCATGTTACGGGATATGCGGGAACGTTTATGAAGCTGTCTTAGTTTCACATTAATCCGCTACAATTTATGATTAAGTCAAGTTAGAGAGAACATGGGACACACTCACCACCACCATCATCATCACGACACCGACACGATGAACGATCGCCGCCTGCTCTGGGCCATTGTCATCAATCTGCTATTAACTCTGGCGCAGATAGTCGGTGGCATCGCCTCCGGCAGCCTGGCCCTGATCGCTGATGCCCTGCACAATTTCAGTGACGCCGCCTCACTGCTGATTGCCTGGGTGGCGCGCAAAATTGGCCGACAACCACCCGATTACTTCAAGACCTTCGGCTTCAAACGCGCCGAAGTTATCGCCGCCCTGATTAACCTGGTTATTCTGGTGATTGTGGGTTTCTATCTCATCTATGAAGCACTCTGGCGTCTTTATGAACCACAGGCTATTGAGGGCTGGATGGTGATTATTGTCGCCAGTGTTGCCCTGATAATCGATATAGCCACCGCAGTACTGACCTACAGCATGTCCAAGAACAGCCTGAATATCCGCGCTGCTTTTCTGCACAATGTATCCGATGCCCTGGCCTCGGTTGGCGTCATCATTGCCGGCAGCCTTATTTTGCTCTACGGCTGGTACTGGACAGATACCCTGCTGACCCTGATGATTGCGGGCTATGTGCTTTATCAGGCTTCGACCCTGTTGCCCAGCACCATCCACATCCTCATGGAAGGTACGCCGGAAGATATTGCCATTGAAGACGTGATCAAGCTGATGGAAAATATCAAGCAGGTTTCAAATGTTCATCATGTTCATCTCTGGCAACTCGACGAGCATAAAAATGCGCTTGAAGCGCATGTGGTCATTGATGATTTTGAGCAGCTAGAAAACACCAAAAAAGCCTTGAAAGCAGCACTCAAGCAGGAATTTTCCATTGTTCATTCGACCCTGGAATTCGAAATGGATCATTGCGGCGAAGTTGATTGTTGATTGCTGACATTTTAACGTCAGTAAAAACGAAACCATCAAATGAATCCACAACTGAAATATAGCTCTCTCTGGCTGACTCTGGGTGGACTACTCATTGCCCTGATCTGGTACCTGTCGCTGATGCCCAATCCACCCGATACCGGCATCGACAACGGTGACAAAATCGAGCATCTTTTTGCTTATGGCCTGCTCATGAGCTGGTTTTCCCAAATCTACATTCAATGGAAACCCCGCCTGTGGCTCATGCTGGGATTTATCTTGATGGGTGTTTTGCTAGAAGTGTTGCAGGGTATGACGGGGTTTCGCACCTACTCCTACGCCGATATGGCCGCCAACAGCAGCGGTGTTTTTATCGGCCTGTTGCTATCACAGGGATCCATGGCGCTCTTGTTACAGCGGTTTGAACAACGCGTCATAAAAGCTTGAAGGTGATAAGCCAGATTGAATTGATGGGTTTCGCTTCGCTCTACCCATCCTACCTTTTTTTCAAGGACGCGCAGGATCGGTAGAGCAAAGC
>JAADGZ010000118.1 GCA_013152045.1 Gammaproteobacteria bacterium | reverse complement strand
TAGGCAGAACCCGAATATTGGCCGTTGTCGTTATGATAGATTGTCCCGGCTATAAGGGTGCCACCGCTGATCGATACAGACCAGCCGAACTGGTCAACAGCCGCGCCATCCGATGCCAGCAGTTTTTGCTGCTCCGTCCAGACGCCGGTGGACGGGTTGCGCGCAAATACATAGACAGCACCGTAACTGCCGAGGCCACCAGTGTAATCATCTCCACTTGCTCCGATTATTGCCGTATCGCCGCTGATGGAAACAGAAACACCGAAGCTGTCCCATAGATAAGCGTCCGAGGCAGTAAGCTTTTGCTGCTCTGTCCAGACGCCGGTGGCCGGGTTGCGTACAAAGACATAGGCGGAGCCTACATCATTCGTCTCCGCAGCCCCGACTATTGCCGTGTCGCCACTGATCGAAACGGATCTGCCGAACCAGTCATTGATCGTGCCGTCGGAGGCCAGAAGTTTTTGCTGTTGCGTCCAGCTGCCGGTGGCAGGGTCACGCACAAAGACATAGGCGGAGCCGGAATCAGTGCCATTGCTATTGTCATCATCTTTTGCTCCGATGATTGCCGTGTTGCCGCTGATAGACACAGCGATGCCGAAGCTGTCACCGGCTGCACCATCCGAGGCCAGCAGCTTGATCTCATTTGCGAAGTCCGCATTAACCGTAAACGGTATAATCAGTGCAACGATGGACAACACAAAAACTGCCAAACTTTTCAAATTCTGAATTTCTTTCATACCCGGCAGTGTGTTAATCATTTCTCATCCCTCCCGTTTACGACTAATTTTTTCGGCAGCAAGGCGCGTCGGATTCTTTCCTGTCACCAGGTTCCACAGTTCATCCCGGTTAGTGAATGGATAGCGCCTCTCGCTTTCTATGCCTTCCACTATCCCGATGATCTCTATGCTGTCCCTTGGGTCGGTGCGACTTTCCCGCTGGTAAATATGTATGAGGTAGCTCCTCATGAGCAGCGGGCCTCCATGGGTCATTAGTAGCGGGAACATCACCAGTTGTGTCCATTGACGATTGCCAACGTAGCACCCGACGGGTCACAAACCAGTCACAAGTAAGGAATTATTACTGCAGGAGTATGCATATGGCCGTGGGAGCGACATTCCTGTCGCGATTCAATTCTCGTGCCTGGAAAGGCACTCCCACGCACCACCTGAGAGGTTGATAAGACTCAGCTTCGCCGACAGGCATCACACAGCTGGGCTAGGCGTTCCCGATCATTGGCCTCGATGAGCCGGCAGAGCTGCTCAGTCTTTTCTGATGGGGCCATATTAAAGGTGGCATTGAATAAATCCCGGCAGGTGCCGTAAACGGCCAGCGCCTCTGCCCGGTCGCCCTGTCTGGCATGGCATTTCATTAAACCACGATAATATTCTTCGGCCAGTGGATCCTGCTCCAGGGCCTTTTCATACAACGCGATAACCTGTTGGCAATGCCCTGTTCTGCTGTAAAAGCCGATGAGGCGTTTGATCACACGCAGCAATTTCAGACGCAGGCGTTCTCTTGGGCCCAGCATCCAGTTCAACGGAGTTTCCTTCGCCAAAAATGGGCCATGGTATAAGTCAAATACACCCTGCATTCGCCGCTGCACCTTTTCGACATCCTGTTGGCCCGGCGAGAGCAGAACATCGAGTTCACCGAGCAGCCGCTCGAAGACCCAGGTATCCAGCCGACAAAGTCGATCGCTAAGACTCAGTCGCCCGTCACTGACAAGCAGCACATCGCCAGACAACAGCTTACGCAAGCGAGACAGAGTGGTCGTGAAGGCACTGTGTGCCATATCACCTTCGGCATCCGGCCACAGGGCCTCAGTAATACGCTCTTCACTGACCTCACGGCCGCCGAGGGCAATCAATATCTTGAGCAACTCAAGCGGCTTGTTGTGCCCCTTGCCAGCAGGATGCACGGGGACGCCATCGACCAGCACGGTGAATCGCCCCAGGGTGTAAATCTCCACCCGCCAGGGCCAATTGGCTAAATGCAAAGGAGGATTCTTAGGGACGAGCCCCCTTCTGTTAATGAGGCTTTTTACATATTCCGTTTCGATCCCCAGTTCCAGGGCCTTTATGCACAATCCAGCCATCATGGAGGGCATGAAAAAATAGAAATTTACAAAATCATTCTGCGCACCCAGCTTGAAGGCCTGCCGAAGAAGCGCTTCCCCGTCACTCCCACCAGCATCCAACACCATTTTTGCGCGCATCAAAAGATACATAAACTCGATAAGGCGGTTATTGATGGGAAGACCCTGCTCGCGCATCTTTTCAAGATGCACGCGGGCGCTTTCAGGCCTGCCTGATCTTATATCGACAATTGCCATACCAAAGTGGGACATGGCGATGGTAAGGAAGGTGTTGGCCTTGTAGCCAAACTCGATACCGGCCTGCCCGTGGACGAATGCAAGCTGAAGATCGTCTTTCATGAGGGCACTCCAACACGCCGCAAAATGATAAAGCGCCTTGTCGGTGTAATCGCTGGAACCGATGGTCTGTTCGAGTTTGCGCAATGTATCATCTGCAATGCGCAAATCGCCGGCAGTGATGGCCGCCAATGCCGTGTTGATCTTCGTATAATTTTCCCAGAAAGGTATTCCACTTTGTTCGGAAATGCTTTCAAGCTCTGAAGCAGCCTTAAAGCTCCTTTCCCAGAGCCCCGCCTGCCAGCTTGCCATCTGATCCGCCGCTATCAGCATGATCAAATCAAGATCGGAACAGGTATTTGATCCAAGCTGGCTCTTGAGCGAATCAATGAGATAAAAGGCCTCCTGATACTGCCCTATCCACAGGTAGTAAAAACACAGCCGCCAGCCATTCGAAAGCCGCGCACCGTAATCCCCGGGCATGGTGGCAAGATCGCGAGTGATTTCCTTCCAGGTATTGAATTGAGGGTGTCCGGGTTGCCTCAAGACGAGGACAAAAAAGATGTCCGCCGCCACGCGCTCCCTTATCGGTTCGGCTGGGGCAGAAGGGTATTCCTTTTTCAGACTATCCAGCTTTTCTATCCAAGGATCCAGCTTGTCATAGCCCATCCTGGCCTGTATCAGCGCATTAAAGGCCCCTACGAAGGTCAAATACATACCATCCGGCTGGTCTTCTGAGTGAAAACCTTTCAATGCATTTTCGAAGTAATCAAGGCTTTGTATCGGATTCACTGAAAGCTGACATATGCCCTTCCAGTAAATAACCCAAGGGCTTTTCTGCGGGATTTTTTCAAGCATCCCGCTGAGAACCCCATACCTCGCCTGTGCGGCGAGTGTGGGAGCCAGAGAAAGTACCCGCCTTGCCATCCCCTCAAAGTTCCCGGCTTTTTCGAGAAGATAAACGGCCTCTTCAGACTGCCCTGCCTGTTCAAGCAGTTCCGCCGACCGGTTTAAAAGCAGGCCCATCTGCCCTTTAGAGAAATCGTTTTGCACCCGCTCGAAGAGAAACTCCCTGAAAAGCTGATGGTACTGATAAACCACGCGTGGCCCATGGTGCTTGCTGATGAAATAGTTGTTGCGTAATAAAGACGAAAGAATGGATCCAGCGCTCGCATTACCCGTCAGCTGCTTCGCCATGTCCAAAGTAAACATGGACAGCAAAGAGGTCTTGAGCAAAAAATCACCTGTCCCTTTATCGAGACTGTCGAATATCTCGCCGGCAAAATAGGCGAATAGCGACTTTTTTGATTCCGGGCCTGCCCTCATATCTCCAGACTCAATACCTCCCTCCATTAAAAGCGTCAGTCCCGCGGCCCAGCCACCCGATAACTCATGCAGGTATTTTATTGTCTGATCCGTGAGATGCACCTTGCGGCTGCGGCGATTTATTATCCCCCTTGATTCATCGACAGTAAGCCTCAGCCGAGGGTCATCTATAACGCTCAAATCACTGTTGGCCCTCAAGCGCGCCAACTCTACCGGAACATCGTGACGGCTGATAATGACAACATTTATTCCTTCCGGAATTTCCGCAAGAGCGTGGCGCATGACTTCATGGACAACGGATTTCTCCCCGACATCCTGATAATTATCGAACACCAGAAGATGCGGAGGCTTGAGCCGCGAAAAGAGGCTTCGAAAATAACGTCTTGCAAACACCACCAGGTTGGGAAGGTATTCGGGAGTCAGCACAGGAAGAGGCTTTTTCCTGGGCGCGGCCTTTGCGGCCATCCTGCCGAGAAAATAAAAGAAGGTCTGAATATCCGCATCGCCGCTATCGCATTGATACCAGCAACAGGGAATCTTGTTCGCCTCGATATAGCTCAGAATCAGCGTTGTTTTCCCGGAGCCGGGTGCCGCGGATATAAAGACGACAGGACGTTTTCTCGCCTTGTCCAGAAGCCCGAAAAGTCGCTTTCTCGAATAAATGGCTGAGGATAGCCTGGGACAGGTGATTTTTGCAGGGTAGCGGGATTGTCGCCTCATCCTAGTGCTCCACCAATACCTACGGCCTCTGCGCCCGGCGAGAATGCAAGTGACAAAAACGTCTCGGCCGATGGCACAATACAGATTTTTAGGTGTCCTTAAGTGTACCCCACTCAGGCAAAGCTTGTTGAAAACGCCTCGGTCAGGTGCGACACGAGACAAAACAACATCACCCTGACCCCACCGAATGGGCATATTTGATAACCAAGCCGGATAAACCTGGCAATATTGTTGCCTTTAACATATCCCATCTAACATTGTCACAATTTACCTTGACGGGAGATACCCATGAACATGATAGCGAGATTATGCACGCTGGCGGCCTTGGTGCTGGCCAGCGGAATCACGTCGGCAGCAAAACTGCCCGGCCCGCTGGTGGATGCCGCCTGGCTGGAAAGAAACCTCTCCAGCGTAACCATCATCGATGTGCGAGCCGACACAAAGAGCTTCACCACCGCTCCCATGTACATGCGCGACATGAAAACCGGCCAGCAGCAGCTTGCCCGTATCGGCGGTCATATTCCGGGGGCGCTCCTCACAGATTACCGACACGTGCGAGATACACGCCTGATCAACGGTCGCAAGGTGACGCGCATGCTGCCAAAACGAAAAGACTTTGAGGCACTCATGCAGCAGGTCGGACTGAACAGGGAAAGCACCGTGGTCATCGTCAGCAAAGGCGAGGGTAACGGCGACGTGACCATGGCCACACGCCTTTACTGGCAGTTGAAATACTATGGCCAGGACAGACTGGCTATCCTCGACGGCGGCATGGCCAGCTGGCTCATGGACGGGGGAGAAGCCAGCACCGATGGCGCCCGGCCGCCCCGGGGCAACTGGAAGGCCACCGCAGAACGCGAGGCATTGCTGGCAACCAGCGATGAAGTGGCAACTGCAGTAAAAACCGGCAACGCCCAACTGGTGGACACGCGCTCCCTGGCCCAATACCTGGGCACCTATAAAAAATCCTATGTTTACGCCAAAGGCCACATCCCCGGCGCAAAACCGTTTCCCAATGAATTACTAACCCAGCCCACAGCCCCTGCCACCTTTACCCCGACAAAGACCCTGCGTACCCTGGCCGCCACACTGAAAATAGATACTGACAAGGACATCATTACCTACTGCAACAGTGGCCACCTTGCCTCAGGCAGCTGGTTCGTGTTCAGTGAGCTGATGGGTAACAAGAACGTCAGGCTCTACGATGGCTCCATGCTCCAGTGGACACTGGA
>JAADGZ010000267.1 GCA_013152045.1 Gammaproteobacteria bacterium | reverse complement strand
GCCTGAACGCTGATAGTTTGAAACGATGTTCGCCTTGCTTTCGGCATTAATTGACATCGCAAGCTCCTGTAATTACATAAAAATTGGTGAAACAAAGAAAGCGCGTATTCTACCTGCGCGCAGGCACCTGAGACAAGCTAATTCCGGGGAAATCGGCTAATTTCGCTAGAATTACGCCGAATTTAGGCTAGGTTTATCAATCGCCGGGGCGCGACTCGGCCATCGCCTAAAATCTGACCTACACCGAGAAAACGATCATCATCGGCAAACAGGCAAACCCAGCCGCGCGTTGGTGCTTTGGGCACCTGTACCGCCTGCCCTTGGCGCAGATAATGCGTACTGTCCCGCGTTAAAATCAGCTGAGGCCAGTCTGCCAGCGCATATTCCATAGGCAACAGGCGAGCATCCATGACCGCAAAGTCTTTTTCTTCAGCCAGCTGTTCCAATTCTGCCAAGGTGGTACTATTTTCTATTTCAAACGGACCTGCGCCCGTGCGCCGTAAGGCATTCAGGTGCGCCCCACAACCTAGTTCTTCACCAATATCCTGCACCAACGTGCGAATATAGGTGCCTTTCGAGCAGCGCACATCAATGTCCAGCTCGTCACTAGTCTGGCGCAGCAATTCAAGGCTAAAAATGTTGACCTGGCGTGGCTTACGTTCGATCTCAATCCCTTGGTGCGCCAACTTGTACAGAGGCTGACCATTCACCTTGATAGCTGAATGCATGGGTGGAATCTGACTAATCTCCCCCATAAACTGATTGAAGACCTCGCGGATGCGCGCCTCGCTGTACTCTGCCACTGGCCGGGTTTCAACCACTACACCATCGGCATCGCCAGAATCCGTACGCTCACCCAGTTTGCAGGTACCGGTATAGTGCTTATCGGAATCCAGTAAAAAACCGGAGACCTTGGTAGCCTCACCCAGGCAAATAGGCAACAAACCACTGGCCATGGGATCCAGATTGCCGGTATGCCCCGCCTTATTGGCATTGAATAATCGCTTGACCCGTTGTAAAGCGGCATTCGAGGTCATACCTATCGGCTTGTCGAGTAAAAGAATGCCGTTAATATTGCGACCTTTGTTGCGTCTGCGTCGAGCCATGAAACTGCCTAATCCTGATCCGGTTGTTCTGGAGCCTCTAAATCCTGCTCCTGATGTTTATCATGATCGGAGGTCACAGCTTGATCAATCAAACTGGATAAGCGATTACCATTGCTAACCGAGGCATCATAGATAAATTTTAACGTCGGTACGCTACGCAGGCTCATCCCTTTGCCCAACCAATGACGCAGAAAACCAGCCGCACGATTCAGCACATCCAGCGTTTGCGTCATATCATGTTCTTCATCGAACACGGTGACAAATACTTTGGCCACCGACAAATCACGCGACACATCCACCGCCGACACCGTTACCATTCCCAGGCGCGGATCCTTGATTTCCTGCTGAATGAGAACCGCCAGCTCACGCTGAATCTGTTCACCTACTCGGCGGCTACGGCTAAAGTCTTTGGGCATGAGAAAGTACTGTCGTTAAATAGATAATGATTGCCAGCTATAAGCTCGCGTTGAACCTTTTCTGGTTCCCATACTCGCGAGGGAACCCATAGGTAATACGCATTCCCACGGAAACTGTGGGAATGCGTTGAAGATAATGATTGCCGGTTATAGCTCGCGCTGAACCTCGATCATTTCGAATACTTCGATTTGATCGCCAGGTTTAACATCATTGTAGTTCTTCACCCCGATACCGCATTCCATACCCTGTTTGACTTCGTTGACATCATCTTTGAAGCGACGCAGAGATTCGAGCTCACCTTCGTAAATCACCACATTGTCACGCAACACACGGATCGGACTATGCCGCTTGACCAGACCCTCGGTTACCATACAGCCAGCAATCGCGCCCAGTTTGGGAGAGCGGAAAACATCCCGTACTTCGGCCAGACCGATAATCTGTTCCCTGATTTCGGGCGAAAGCATACCACTCATGGCTGCTTTGACATCATCAATAAGATCATAGATCACACTATAATAATGCAGATCTACGCTCTCTTCGTCGATCAAGCGTTTGGCCACCGCATCCGCGCGAACATTGAAGCCAATTACAATCGCACCGGCAGCCACCGCCAGATTAACATCAGATTCGTTAATCCCGCCAACACCACTGGAAACGATTTTTACCTTCACTTCATCGGTTGACAGATTGTTGAGCGCATCCGAGATAGCTTCGCTGGAACCCCGTACATCGGCTTTGAGCAGAATGTTGAGGGTACTGACTTCGCCTGATTCCATCTGCGAAAACATATTTTCCAGCTTGGCGGCCTGCTGGCGCGCCAGCTTGACATCACGCGACTTGCTATGACGGAACATGGCCACTTCACGCGCCTTGCGTTCAGATTCCACCACCGTGGCCTCATCGCCTGCCATCGGAGTACCGGATAAACCCAGAACTTCCACCGGCATCGAAGGACCCACGCTGTCCACCATTTCACCCTTATCATTGAGCATAGCGCGAACCCGACCATATTCCAGGCCAGCCAGTAAAATATCGCCCTTATTCAGGGTACCTTTCTGTACCAGGATGGTCGCTACCGGACCACGACCCTTGTCCAGTCGGGATTCCACCACCGAACCACGGGCTGGACCATCGGCTATCGCTTTCAATTCCAGCACTTCGGCCTGCAGTGACACGGCTTCGAGCAGAGCATCCACGCCTTCGCCGGTATGCGCTGAGACATTGACAAACATGGTATCGCCACCCCAGTCTTCCGGGATCACGTCTTCCTGACTCAATTCATTCTTTACCCTGTCCGGATCAGCATTTTCCTTATCAATTTTGTTAACCGCAATAATCAACGGTACTTCTGCCGAGCGGGCATGCTGGATCGCCTCACGCGTTTGCGGCATCACGCCGTCATCCGCTGCTACTACCAGAATGACAATATCGGTGACTTTGGCACCGCGCGCACGCATCGCGGTAAATGCAGCATGGCCAGGAGTATCAAGGAAAGTAATATCACCCGAATCGGTATGCACATGATAGGCACCGATATGCTGGGTAATGCCGCCGGACTCACCCGCAGCAACCCGGGATTCCCGAATATAGTCCAGCAGTGAAGTCTTGCCATGATCGACATGACCCATAATAGTCACCACGGGCGCACGGGAAACTCTATCCCCTTCCTGGCTATCATCAATCAGGGATGTCTCAAGTTCATCCTCTACCAGCAACTTAGCCTTGTGACCCATATCCTCAACCACCAAGGTCGCGGTATCTTGATCCAGCACCTGGTTAATCGTCACCATGGAGCCCATATTCATGAGTACTTTGATAACTTCTGCCGCTTTTACCGACATTTTCTGCGCCAGATCACCCACACTGATAGTTTCAGGTATCGAAACTTCATGCACAATAGGTGCGGTTGGCCGGGTAAATCCATGTTCACCAGCGGCAGAAACAGCCGATCTCGCTACACGTTTTGGTTTTTTCCGGCGACGGCCTGACTTGTCAGCCGTAACATGCAACTCTTTGCGTCCATAACGGGTATCGCCGCCGCCGCGATCAGGCTTGGCAGATTTTTTATGCTTATTGCGGGCATCAGCTGCTGGCTCCGCTGAGGCAGGCTTAGCCTTGCTCGCGGGTGCCGCCTTTTTGCTTTCTTCTGCCTTTTTATTTTCTTCTGCCTTGCGTTTTTCTTCTTCTAGGCGACGTGCTTTTTCACGTTCAGCATCTTCTTCAGCCTGACGCTTTGCTTCGATTTCCTGCTGCCGACGTTTTTCATCGTCCTCGCGCTGGCGCTGCTCAGCCAGCAGCTTCTCTTTCTCAAGTTTCGCCTTTTCCGCCGCAACCGTTTCATCTTCCTGGACGTCTTCACGCTTGACGTAGGTGCGTTTTTTGCGGACTTCCACCACCACCGACTTGGACTTGCCATGCCCTGCCGACTGTTTCAGTTCACTGGTCGACTTGCGGTTTAAGGTGACTTTTCGAGGCGAAACTGTCTTTGCTTCATTAGCAGAATCTGACCCATGTTTATTGCGTAAGAAACTCAGCAATTTAATTTTTTCAGCATCGTTTATACTTGCATTTGCATCGGTAATGCTAACACCTGCTTCTTTTAACTGGGTCAGCAACCGGTCTACCGAAATACCTACTACTTCTGCAAATTGTGTGACTGTTACATCAGCCATAAATTTATTCTCCTGCCATGGGCTAGAATCATTTACTCTGCTCTTCCGCAAACCATGGTTCACGCGCGGTCATAATCAATTTCGCCGCCAGCTCTTCATCAAGCCCTTCGATCTCCAGTAGTTCATCCACTGACTGTTCAGCCAAATCCTCCATGCTAACGATACCGTTGTGCGCCATCTGGTAGGCTAGATCTTTAGTCATGCCTTCCATTTTGAGCAGATCATCAGCCGGCTCTATACTGGTTAAATCTTCTTCACTACTGATGGCGCGAGTCAAAAGAATGTCCTTGGCTCGTCCGCGTAGTTCCTCGACGATATCCTCGTCAAATTCCTCAATCGCCAACATCTCGCTAACGGGTACATAGGCAATTTCGTCAATACTGGTGAATCCCTCCTGCACCAGAATTACCGCCACTTCTTCATCCACATCCAGCATGTCCATAAACATTTGCTGAGACTTCTGCGTTTCTACGTCGGATTTTTCCGCCGCATCCGTTTCTGACATCACATTCAAAGTCCAACCGGTCAGTTCACTGGCCAACTTGACGTTCTGACCACCACGACCAATAGCCAGTGACAGCTGATCTTCTGCCACGGCGATATCCATGCTCTTGTTATCTTCATTAACCACAATTGATGAGACTACCGCCGGCGACATGGCATTGATAACAAACTGGGCCTCATTTTCATCCCAAAGTACGATATCGATGCGCTCACCCGCCAGTTCGTTGGAAACCGCCTGCACCCGCGAACCGCGCATACCGACGCAGGCACCGACAGGGTCGATCCGGGCTTCATTACTGCGCACGGCAATCTTGGCGCGAGAACCCTGATCACGGGCAGCACCAAGAATATCAATCAGGTTTTCACCCACTTCCGGCACTTCAATTTTAAACAACTCAATCAGAAACTCCGGCGCCGTGCGGCTGACAAACAGCTGCGGACCCCGAACCTCTTCATTAATTTCTTTCATGTAACCACGCACCCGATCGCCGGTGCGAATAGCTTCGCGTGGAATCATATCCTCACGCGGAATAATCGCGTCCGCATTACCCCCCAGATCCAGATAAACATTACCGCGCTCCACTCGTTTGACCACACCCATGACCAGTTCACCGATACGTTCACGATACGCTTCCACCACCTGCTTGCGTTCGGCTTCGCGCACTTTCTGCACAATAACCTGCTTCGCCGTCTGTGCCGCAATGCGCCCAAACTTCACCGATTCGATCTCTTCCTCGACGAAATCACCGACATTCATATCTGGATTTTCATACTGAGCCGCACTCAGCGTAGTCTGATGATCAGGCTGATCCATGGCATCATCTTCCACCACTTCCCAGCGGCGAAAGGTCTTGTAATGACCGGTTTCCTGATCGATATCCACACGCACATCGACATCATTGGTATAACGCTTCTTGGTTGCAGTCGCCAAAGCAATCTCGATTGCTTCGAAGATTATGCTTTTGTCAACGCCCTTTTCGTTGGAAACCGCATCAACAA
>JAADGZ010000295.1 GCA_013152045.1 Gammaproteobacteria bacterium | reverse complement strand
CCTTTCAATGCACCATTATAAAGTGAGGCATCTTCGTGGCTGCACTGGTCATCTATAGCGTAAATATTTCCATCAATATTGGCGAGTAGAATATTCTTGTCGCCGACTTTTATTTTGAGCATCTGGCCGGGATCGATGGCCTGTATATTGGCTGCTTTTATATAAGCTGGTGTCATGCTAGAGTCCTGGTGTAAAAATATTTCAGAAAATAAAC
Organism: Gammaproteobacteria bacterium; assembly: GCA_013152045.1. Classification (GTDB taxonomy): domain Bacteria; phylum Pseudomonadota; class Gammaproteobacteria; order UBA6429; family Thiohalophilaceae; genus JAADGZ01. The sequence continues at coordinate 5,900 of JAADGZ010000295.1, read as the reverse complement.
CGTAAACTGTAAGGATAAAGGGCAGCTTGATTTATCACTGATGGGTTATTGTAAATGATCTAGGAATGGTTAATGGTGTATTTTTTACTATGATCTGGATTTTAATCTCTGCGGGGTTAATTCCCCGCTGCTTGCAGCGAAAAACAGTAGGTTGGGTTGAATAAAATGAAGCCAACAGAATATCAGAGCAGGCTGTTGGGCTTCATTTTATTCAACCCAACCTACAACTTAATACCCCGTCAGCTTGCTGCGGGGTAGTTTATTATTACGACTGATATGAATGAACAAGCAATGAATGAGATGAGTGCAGATGACTACAGCACTTTGACCAAATTAATAATGGTGATCCTGGATGAATGGGGGATGAGTGCGACAGAGCAGTTGAAGGTGCTTAACCTGCCGGAAAATACGCCGACCCGGACATTGAGAAAATATCGTAATGGATATGCTTTGCCTAAAACGGCTGAGGTTTTTGAACGGCTTGAACATATTGTTGGGATTTTTGAAGCGTTGCGAACCAGTTATCCCCACAATAAACAGATGGCTATGATCTGGATGAAAAAATGCAACCAGCATTTTGTGAAACGTCCGCCGATAGTGGTTATCGTTGAAGATGGTTTGCGTGGCCTGGAACAGGTACGGGCACACCTGGATTGTACTTTTGACTGGTTTTCTGCCTGATAAATACGCTTAAAGTGGAAGTTTATTTATCGTCGGCGGCGTTGGCGGCCTTTGAAATGGACAATAGATTTTATAATTTCAGTGTAGGGCAGGTCTTCAATCCTACCAAATTGTTGCATAGCCGCGCCTAACAGGCCATTGATATCATTCATATTCAGTGCACTCGGATCTCCCTTTAGTACGACATCCTGAAGCCCGGACAGACCGCCGACTTGAAGCTTGATTTCATTGGCATGCGGAAGTCGATTGTCGATGTGGGTCAGATGCAGGGCAAAGCCGGCGTTTTTGCGCAGCTGTTGCAGCAGTGCAAGACAGTGTTCATAAGATTCTGCTGCGTTACAGGCAACACCTTCACGATCGGCGAGATTGAATCGTAGTGAACAACTGCAGTTGCCGCGTCGTGCATTGATGGTTTTTTCAAACACACATTGCTGCTCGTTAAGCGAGCAGTACATGGTGCGATATTGTTCTTCATCCATTCTGTTTTTTGCAGGTCGAGCTGCTCGGGATGGTTATTTTTCCCATTCAAGAACAATAGGGGCTTCGCGTTTTTCCATTAGTTGTTCTTCCGCTTGCAGTTCATTATCCGCAAAAATAATTTTGTATATGGTTTTGTCTTCATTAGAAAGTTGTTTACGTTTATCTTTCACAAAGTCTTTGGCTTCTTTATAAGCTTCAAATTCTTCTAGCCTTTCAAGGTTTTTAACCAGGTTACTGATGGCGGGTTTAATTTGGTAGACAAAATAGGGCATTATTTTATTCCTGTACTCATTATCTGGACGCGCTGATTAGTGGTCCGTATTGGTTTACTGTTAATGGCTAGATTATACTATGGCTTTGCAGCTATTCGTAAAATAGTGAAAAATATTTATGACCGACAAAGATCTTAAACCGGAATTGTTGATAATTACTGAATTGGGGGGCTATCCTGATTTTTCAAGTATTTATCAGCAGGCTGGTTTTAGAACGATACAAATCCATAGCGTTCGCAAGGCGATGCGTGAGTTAAAAAAACTACGTCCGGCTGTCGTTGTGGCTGAATTTAATTATCAATCAGATTTTCGCGATCGTACCAGCAGCCTGGAATCATTAATGGCGGTGTTGCAAAGAAGGCCGGATACAGAAACCATTATTTTTTTTGAAAAAGAATTTGAACACCAGTTGCAGCGCCTGATAGCGCGTTTCCCCGCCCATATCTGTCTGCCGTTTCCGATTGAAACGCAGAAACTTGAAATGGCAGTGAGGCAACTGGCGGCACAGTTGCGAGACTGATATTCATTTTATCGTTTAGTCATGCTTTACCAGTGCCCGCTTGGCCTGCGGTCGAAGACGCTTTATTTGCATTTCCCGTTTCAGTGCGGCGGAGTGATCCTGCTGTTGTTCCTGATAAACCAGTGTTACCGGGCGACGGGAGCGGGTATATTTGGCTCCTTCCCGACCCGTATTATGTTGTTGCAGGCGGCGGGAAAGATCTTTGGTAATTCCGGTGTAGTAGGAGTCATCGCTACAGCAGAGCATATAAACATACCATTTATCAGGGGAATTTCGCATAGTTAAAACTGCTTGTTACTGGAGATTAACTCCTGGACTCTCGAGTTTCTGTGGTTATACTTGATTAAGTTAGTTATGAGTGTAAACCAGTCTGTTAATCACTATAGCATGGTGAACAATGTCCGAGAAACTCTCTGAGCTTGTCAGTAGCGTAGAACAAATTGTTTCTTTCCCGGAGGTGTTTTTACGGGTTAATCAATTGTTGGATGATCCTGAATGTACAGCGATCCAAATTGCGGAAGTTATTAGCCAGGATCCTGGTCTCACTGCGCAGCTGTTACGCATGGCCAATAGCCCTCTGTATGGCTTGAGCAAAGAAGTGGATACGGTTGTTCGTGCAGTTAATATTATCGGCACTAAACGTCTGCGTTATCTTGTCCTTGCGACCACTTCGTTGAAGGTTTTTGATGGCATCCCTAATGATCTGATTAGCATGGATGATTTTTGGCTGCATAGTTTGTATTGCGGACTGGCGGCAAAAATGCTGGCTAGCGATATTAAGGGCTTGCAACCGGACGCCCTGTTTGTGGCGGGTCAGCTTCATGATATTGGGCAGTTGCTCATGTATAGTCGTTTGCCCGAGCTGGCGCGTGAAGTAGTGTTGCGTTCAATTGAAGAACCGGACGAGCCGGATTTTTATCTGAGCGAACGTGAAATAATTGGTTTTGATCATGCGCAACTGGGAGCCCAGCTGGCACGTGACTGGCATTGGCCGGCAATGTTAGTGGCCACCATTGGCTGGCACCATGAGCCGGAAAAGGCAGATGAATATCAGAAGGAGACCGCCGTGGTACATATTGCCAACAGTCTGGCGGTGTTGGCGGAACTAGGCGGTAGTGATAAGGAAGAAACAAATGCGCCACATATTCATCCTCAGGCCTGGGAAATGATTGGCCTAAGTGAGGATATTATTCCTGATGTACTAGAATCTATCCGCGCGCAGTTCGAAGAAACCCGTATCCTGCTGACGGGGTAATATTTATTGGTGCTTTCGCATTTTTTTGCAAAAGGTTATCAGCTTTTAACTTCGTTTAACCTTTCCAGCCCTTCGCGGGCTATTTCCTGTATTTCTTTTGATTCATCCTTTAATAATTTTTCCAAGACTGGAATGGCTTCTGGGCTTTCGGTGAGCGCTAGGTAATAGCCTATATCGGCACGTATGCGTGGACTCTTATGAGAGGCGAGAGGGCTGAATTCTGGAATCAGTAGTGCCAGGTGGGATTTATCTTCGATGCTTTCCAGGATCGCGTCAATACCGATACGTACCTGCATTTCAGTATCTTCATCTCCGAGCAGGGGGATCAGGGCTCGAAGCTGTTGTGGTGCGTTATTCATCATTTTGATTAACTTATCCAGCTTTCCCTGTTTTAGTTCCGTGGCAATATATTCGCTCATGCCTTCGATACTATTGGCGCGTTGCGCCCATTTACGCAATTCGCCAGGGGAATGCTGACCTTCCAGTATAAAAGGACCAAGACGAGTCCAGGGTACCGAACGCACATTCAGTTCCTGTGCACGTTGCGCTTGAACGGCGATATTGGTGATTTCCAGATGTCCGACCAAACCCTCTTTAACCAACTGTGACAACCCTTCCAGGACAATGGCGCAGTGGGCACAACCGGTAGCCAGCAGGAGTTCAGCATCGGGATTGTGTGGGGGAGTATTTGTCATATTATGAGGTGGTACAAAAATAACAGGATCAAGCCTCGATATCCGGAATTAGTTTGCTGCGTAGCCGTGTGATCATGTCTTTCAGATAGAGTTTACGTTTTTTTAGCCGAACAATTTGCAATTGATCGACATCAGGATTACACACCAGCCGGTGAATTACTTCATCCAGATCCCGATGTTCAATGATAAGCAGCTCCATTTTCTGGCGTAGCTCTTTATTGGTTTCTTTATCGTGCATTGAGAAAATAGGGAATAAGCAGGTACATTATGTCGCTATTTTAACTGAAACCATGGGGGGAGCAAGGAAAGTCGGTATAATAGTGGATTATTTCTTAACCATTTCGTGACCTTATTATGCCACCGCTTATTAGCCTCAAAAACGCATCCCTTGCCTTCGGCAGCGCCCCTCTGCTGGAGCAGGTAAACCTCAATATCGAGCGGGGTGAGCGTCTTTGCCTGCTGGGCCGTAACGGCACCGGTAAATCTACCTTGCTGCGGGTTTTGGCTGCTGAAATCGGGGTCGATGACGGTGAGATCTGGCGGCATGACAGCCTGCGGGTGGCAAGCCTGGAACAGGAGGTACCGATTGGGGACGGGCGCAGTGTCTTCGATGTGGTGGCCAGTGGTCTAGAAACATTGGGTAGCTTGTTGAGTGACTATCATCATTTGGCTCATCGACTCGAACTGGGTGAAAGTGATGCCGCTTTGCTGGAAAAGTTTGCCCACCTGCAACAGCAGATTGAAGTGGCTGACGGCTGGCGTTTTGAACAGCGGGTTTCCGCCGCCATTTCACGGCTTGAATTGCCGGTTGATAAAAGCATGGATCAGCTCTCTGGTGGACTCAAACGGCGCGTGTTGCTGGCCCGAGCCCTAGTGCAGGAGCCGGATCTGTTGTTGCTGGATGAGCCTACCAACCATCTGGACATTGAGGGCATCACCTGGTTGGAAGAGTTTATGCTGAGCTTCAAGGGTGCATTATTATTTATCACCCATGATCGGACCTTTTTACAACAGCTGGCGACGCGTATTATTGAGCTGGATCGCGGTCAGTTGACGTCTTGGCCTGGTGATTATGCGAATTACCTGCGCAAGAAAGAAGAACGTCTGGCTGTCGAATTGGAACAACATGCCCTGTTCGACAAAAAGCTGGCACAGGAGGAAGTCTGGATTCGGCAGGGCATCAAGGCGCGACGGACTCGCAACGAAGGCCGGGTCAGGGCGCTCAAGGCCTTGCGCGAACAGCGCGGTGCGCGGCGTGAACAAGGAGGCAAGGCAAAAATCAATTTGGAGTCGGCCAGTGCCTCGGGTAAGTTGGTCGTCGAGGTTGAGAACACAAGTTTGAGTTTGGGTGGGCGCTGTCTGTTGCGTGATTTTTCAACTCGCATCATGCGTGGAGATCGTATCGGTATCATTGGTCCCAATGGTGCGGGGAAGACCACGCTGATCAAAATGCTTCTGGGAGAGTTGTCGCCGGATTCCGGTATAGTGACGCTGGGAACAAAATTGGAAGTAGCGTATTTCGATCAACAGCGGGCGCAGCTGGACCCGCGAAAAACAGTAATCGAGAATCTCAACCTGGGAACCGATCAAGTTACTATCAACGGCAGTTCCCGTCATGTAATTAGCTATTTACAGGATTTCCTATTTACTCCCCAGCGAGTGAATTCCCCCGTCAGCTCACTTTCGGGCGGTGAACGTAACCGCTTGTTGTTGGCGCAGTTGTTTACCCGGCCCGCCAATCTGTTGGTGATGGATGAACCTACCAATGATCTCGATGTGGAAACGCTCGAATTACTGGAAGAATTACTGACCGAGTTCAAGGGTACGCTATTATTGGTCAGTCATGATCGCAGTTTTTTGGATAATGTTGTCACCAGCACGTTGGTGTTTGAAGAGGATGGCAAACTGCGCGAATACGTTGGGGGCTACCAGGATTGGTTGCAGCAGAAAGTTAAGCTGGCGGCAGTCAGATCTGTGCCTGATAACGAAAGTAAAAA
>JAADGZ010000103.1 GCA_013152045.1 Gammaproteobacteria bacterium | reverse complement strand
AACCAGTTTGTCTGCCAGCGCAGGATCAATGCTGGTTTCCCTGGCCACAATACTGCTTTCCAGAGTGGCATCGGGATAGTTGAATTCTAATGCCACAAAACGTTGACGCGTGCTTTGTTTGAGATCCTTGAGCACGCTCTGGTAACCGGGGTTATAAGACACCGTTAGACAGAATTCATCCGAGGCCTGTAGCAGTTCACCCAGTTTTTCCATCGGCAAAACGCGCCGATCATCGGCCAGCGGGTGAATGACTACCATGGTATCCTTGCGTGCTTCGACGATTTCATCGAGATAGCAGATAGCGCCAGAACGTACGGCACGGGCCAGAGGCCCATCTACCCAAACGGTTTCCCCGCCGCTGATCAGATAGCGGCCAACCAGATCAGATGCCGTGAGATCATCATGACAGGAAACGGTAATCAGGGGGCGCTGAAGACGCCAGGCCATGTATTCCATAAAACGGGTTTTACCGCAGCCGGTTGGCCCTTTGAGAAGGATGGGCAGTTTTTGTTTCCAGGCAGCTTCAAAAATAGCGATTTCTTCGCCAACCGCCTGGTAAAAGGGTTCATTTTCGATGAAATATTCTTCGGTGGGGTGTGTTTTGGCAATCATGATACTAAAAGTTGAGTCGTTTGCTTGGTTACATAGTGTACGTTATTTGTTCGCTGAGGAGTATACGCTATGACTAATCGGATATATGGCTAAGGGCGAGCTGGATATAAAATAACCATTCAATAACTAGCCGGGTAAAGAAATCGGCAGCAGGGCTCTGAGGAATTTTTCATGTGGTATTCAAAACTATTAATCTTATTGGCTACAGCTGCGATGTTGTCGGCTTGTGGCGGCGGCAACGTTGCGGTGACACCGGTGCCGACGACGACGCAGACTACTAACCCCCCCACCTCTGAGGTAGTCGGCCTTAACGGAATCTGGACGGGTGATTACACCGACAGCTCAGGGACAATTTGCACGGATGTTAAAGGTCTGACCTACAATGGTAGCGTGCGAGTAATTTCTGAAAAATGTAATGTTGTTCTTGCTGGTACGCTCACCGTTAACGGTAGCAATGCAAACGTTAGTTTCAATTTATTTGATGCAGCAGGGACCGCCACTGGCCAGTCCGCTTTTAGCGGCAGCTTTACCCTGCAAAGCACTATCGATGGCAGCCTGGATAACGGCAGCCGTTTGAGTTTGCGTTATCAGCCTGTGTATGAAAATAATTCTTCGCTGAGTCTGTTAAATGCATACTGGGGTTACCGGGAACCAGTTAGCGGTGGTTCTGGAACCATTTTGACCGTTTTCAACATTGATAGCGCCGGGGTGCTTCCTTCAGTAACAACTGGATATGGTTGTGTTTATACGGCTGCATTCAGCATCCTTGACCCGGACTATAATCTTTACGCAGTGAACTTGACGATTGCTTCCTGTTCAACTCAGGATGGAGTTTATAGTGGTCTTGCTAGCCTTTCTGGCGATAACAAGATAATGACCATACTCGCGGGTAATCAACAGAATACGTTCTTTGCTGATTTTGACAAGGTAGCAGGAGCAACCAAGTGAGGGGATAGCTCACACCGGAATGACAAGTATCTGGAGAGCGTAGGTTGGGTAGAGCAACGCGAAACCCAACAGCCTTATGTGCTACCCTACCTGTAACTCTCCCGGGTTTCGCTTCGCTCTACCCAGGCTACGTTTGTGCCTTCGAGTTAATGCAAACGTATTTAGATAATAATCTTCTCACCGGCTTTAATTGCAAAATGCCGTTCTAGTTCCAGCTCCCGAATGAGTTGATCTACCGCCCCCTGACCATGTTCGGTCTGAATCTCGGCAAGAATCAGCATGGCACTATTGCGGTTATAACCGCCGCCCAGGCTGGTTTGTATGCTTAATAATTCACGTGCGCGATCGATCGTCATAATATGGTGTTTGGATTGCTGGCTTCGCCCTTATACTTCACGGTTCCACCCAGCCTATTGATCTCTTTGGATGTCATTCTCCGCTGCTTGCAGCGAAAAGCAGTAGGATGGGTAGAGCGAAGCGAAACCCATCGAGATGTTCGCCCGTTGGTTTCGCCTCGTTCTACCCAGGTTACAACTTAATAGGCGTTCCAAATACCAGTACACTTTTGAAAAGCTCGTTCGTCCTGAGCCCTTCGGCTTTGCTCAGGAGAGCCTTGTCGAACCATGAGCGTGGAAATCCGCAAGTGATCGGGTATTCAGAACAGCTATCTAGATTTCAAAATCATCCAGTTTCTTAGGCACGGCAAGGTTTTTAAGCGTTACGTATTTGGGCATGCCATTTTTGTAGGGAGGATAATCTTCACCCTTGATCAAAGGTTCCAGATAAGTGCGGCAGCGATTAGTAATACCAAAGCCATCTTTGCTGATAAAGCTAGTCGGCATCATTTTCTCAACGTTGGCGACGCGCGACAGCGGCGCTTTACCCACGGTCCACTTGTAAGGTGCGCTGGAAACGCGTTTGATGGTGGGCATAATCGCATTTTCGCCCTTGATGGCGAACTGCACCGCAGCCTTGCCCATCGCATAGGCCTGATCGACATCGGTTTTTGAGGCAATGTGACGTGCGGCACGTTGCAGATAATCGGCTACAGCCCAGTGATATTTATGGCCCAGCTCTTTCTGGATCATTTCTGCGACAACCGGCGCAGCACCACCGAGCTGGCTGTGACCAAAGGCATCCTTAAGGCCGGTTTCAGCCAGGAAGCGGCCATCGGGCCAGCATACGCCTTCGGAAACAACTACCGAACAGTAGCCATATTCTTCAACTTTGGCATCGACGGTGGCAAGGAATTTCTTCTGGTCGAATTTAACTTCTGGAAACAGGATCACAATCGGCAGATCGCAGCTGTCATCGGTAGCGAGGCCACCGGCGGCGGCAATCCAGCCGGCATGCCGACCCATCACTTCGAGGACGAAAACCTTGGTTGACGTTTTGCACATGCTGGCCACATCAAAGCTGGCTTCGCGGGTGGAAATAGCGATGTACTTGGCAACCGAACCGAAGCCGGGGCAGTTGTCGGTGATAGGCAGATCGTTATCCACGGTTTTGGGTACATGGATAGCCTGAATCGGATAGCCCATTTTTTTCGACAACTGGGAAATTTTGTGACAGGTATCAGCGGAGTCGCCGCCGCCGTTATAAAAGAAGTAACCGATATTGTGCGCTTCGAAGACTTCGATCAGGCGTTCATATTCGCGCTGGTTTTCTTCCAGGCTTTTCAGCTTGAAACGGCAGGAGCCAAAAGCGCCGGAAGGTGTGTGGCGCAGGGCCTTGATGGCGGCAGCAGATTCTTTGCTGGTGTCGATCAGATCTTCGGTTAGTGCGCCGATAATGCCATTGCGGCCCGCATAGACTTTGCCGATTTTATCCTTGTTTTTACGCGCAGCTTCAATCAGGCCACAGGCACTGGCGTTGATAACAGCCGTCACGCCACCGGACTGGGCGTAAAATGCATTCATGGGTTTAGCTTTTGCTTTTTTTCGTGCAGCCATGGAACTTCTCCGTTTCTGGTTAATTTTAAAATGGGTTTGTTTCAGTCGATCGCGGCTTAAACCGAGATTTAGTTAATCATGATGATTGCTGATCAGCTGAGTTTGCCACGCTGATGAATAAATATATAAATGTGTAGTAAAAATTGCCGAATATACAAGTTACCAAAAAACAAAACCCGCACGAAGCAGGTTTCGAAAATCAGGTTTTATCTTCGTCCATTTTGCGATCTCGTTCGTGATCGGCCTGCACCTGCAACAGGGTGATAATGCAGTTAAACAGATCATCGTAGCGTTCACGGCCAGTTCCAAACTGTTCACGATTGCTATAAAAAAACTGGCTGAAATATTCGCTGTCGCCGGTTTTAGCGAGAATAAAATGGCAGTCATCCTGCTCCCAATAATGGGCCGGGCATTCGGTCAGTTCACGATCATCAGGGAAAACACGCAGCTCGACATCGACCAGGTTGGTTTCAATGTCTTTGCCGTAACGTTCACGCAAGGTGTCTTGAACAAGTTTATTTTCGGTATCGGTGAAATCAGGTATAGAACTCATAAATTAGATCTTTTATCAAATGATTTTGCAGGTGGGCAAGGATACTCGATTAATGCAAAAAATACTATTTTCTGATTGGGAGGCGAAATTAACGCTCCAGATTTCTGTCTGCTTGAGAGCGTTCGCCCTGAGCTTGTCGAAGGCTGAAGAGGCTTGCATTTATTATGATAGTTGTCGAATTCGCGCTTCCAGTCGATCCAGATCACTGCGCAAAACATCAACCTCATTCATAAATTGCGAAACCTCGGTTGCCTCCGGCAACAGCTCACTTTCCTGCTGCATAAATTCGCTGGCGTCATCTGCCAGTGTACTCAGCGCCTGCTGCCACCATTGACCGACTTCGCGGACAAGCTTACCGGCCTTATGTGCAATGATATCACCGCTCAGGTGAGACAAATGCTCTTCCCAGTCGATATCCATCTCATCGAGAATATGCCGGAAGCGCTGGCCCAGTTCCACATCGCCGCGAATTACCACATCACCGGAAAACAGCACTTCACTGGCGTCCGGACAGTCCAGGTTTACCGCTTCAAATTTTTTGGCCAGGGACATTTTAGCCAGTGCTACCGGTGTGCCGGAAAGGGTGGTATCAGCTTCACCGGCATACTGGGTGAGCAGCTCGATGCCGTTTTCACCGGGTAACATATATAAGGTTAGCAGAGGGTTGGCGGGGGCAGATTCCAGTTCGATAGCGATGACCCGGCCTTGCAGTGCGGCCAGTTTCTTTTGCACCAGCGGATCGAGGGCGAGATAGGCATTAATAGCGGTTTCCATCGCCCCGATCAGGGAAACGAAAGCTTCAGCGCGCAGACTCATTCGCAGCGATCCATGAGTTGTTGCAGAGACAGAAAGGCATAGTCGTCGGGATCATGCAGCACCAGTGTCCCGGCCAGCTTGTCGTGCAGGCCCTGTTTGCGCTTGTCAAAGGCAATCCAGATGAAGCCAAGATAAACCGGCAGGGCTGAAATAATGTAGCCCGCAGCGCGAATAAGTGCGCTTTTAAAGGAAAGGTTTTCCAATGTCCTGGCATCGACAAGGCGACAGTCGAGCAGTATTTTTCCGGGGGTCGCACCTAGTCGCCGCCAGAAAACAACTAGCAGCAGAAAAGGCAGAATTTTGGCCAGTAGCAGATCGGCGGTACCGTAAATATCAAAAACGCCTTGAGACTCCAGCAGCCAGAGAAAGTAGCCGGGGCCATATATAAGGTATAGCAGTGGCGCGAGTAGAGCGGAGAGCAGCAGATAGTCGATAAAAAAGGCCAGACACCTGCGCCAAAAACCGGCATAGTTCAAGCTGGCCGAGGGACTCATAATTTGTAACCACGATGCAGGGCGACAATCCCGGCGCTGAGATTATGGTATTCACAACGCTCGAAGCCGGCCTCTTCCATCATCGCCTTGAGAGTATCCTGATCAGGATGCTTGCGAATGGACTCGGCCAGATATTTGTAGCTTTCCGAATCATTGGTCACCAGCTTGCCGATCAGCGGCAACAACTTGAAAGAATAGAGGTCGTAAATCGGGTTCAGGGGTTTGAGCACCGGCTTCGAGAATTCCAGCACCATCAACTGGCCGCCGGGCTTAAGCACACGATACATCGAGCGCAAAGCGGCATCCTTGTCGGTGACGTTACGCAGACCGAAAGCGATAGTGATACAGTCGAACTCATTGTCGGGAAACGGCAGACACTCGGCATTGGCCTGCACGTAGTC
>JAADGZ010000023.1 GCA_013152045.1 Gammaproteobacteria bacterium | reverse complement strand
AATTAAACCGTCAATTCGCTGGAATCCAGTACCCCAACCAATGCTTCAACCTTCGGCACTACTTCTGAGGTCCGGTATTCCAGTATAAATCCGGCGATCTGAAAACGATCGCCATCCGCCAGTGGATGCCAACTCACCAGCTCCCTGCCAACGTAAGTACCATTTTTGCTATTAAGATCCTGAAGATAATATTTGCCATTGAGATGAATAATCTGCGCATGATAACGACTGGCCCAGGCCCCGTGTAACATGATGTCCTGCTCGGAATGACGGCCAATCAGCACCCGATCCTTTTCCAGCCGGTACTCGGCCAGCACCCGCTCTTTACGCATGACCACTATCTGGGGCACTGCCTGGTTCGCAAGTTGTGAAGACGAAAGCTGACCCACCGAAGCATGCAAACGCTTTTCGTAGGCCTGCCAGCCCAATTTCTTGACCGCCGCCTGGATGCAATCCGTATCAATATAACGACTATTACGCATGAACGCGGCCACCAGAACCATATCGCAGAGAACGTTTATCAGGCGGGGAATGCCACCCGTATAGCGCATGATCAGCGGCAAAGTCTCCGCCGGGAATAATACCGTGTGCTCACCGCCGGCAATCCACATGCGGTATTCAAGGTAGTGATCCAGTTCTTTCTCAGTCAACGGTTGCAGGCAGCAACTCAGGCGAACCTGTTGCGAGAGCGCATCCTTACGCTGCGCATTCAGTAACTGGTCCAGCTCGGGACTACCCGTCAGAATCACGTTGATCAGCTTGCGGCCAAATTTCTCCAGACTGGCCAGCATACGAATTTCTTCCAGTACCTGGTGTTGCAACAGGTGGGCTTCATCAACGACCAATAAAACTTTGCGTCCGGCAAAATGCTGCTGGTTGACAAACCTATACAAAGTATCAATCAGGGTTGCCTTGTGATAATCCTCAGGCTGCAAATCAAACTGTCGGCAGAGGACAAGGAAAAACTCGTTGCTGGTCAATTGCGATTGCCTGACCCGCGCCACTACAATATCGGTCTTACACTCAGCCAGAACCTGTTCCAGCACCAACGACTTGCCAACGCCAGCTTCACCGGTCATGACGCCAATGCCATCGCCTGTATGCAATAGATAATTCAGGTAGGCAATGGCGCGCGCATGACTCTCAGCCATGAAAAAATAACGGCTATCTGCCGTCAGGCGAAAAGGGTAATCATCCAGCTGAAAGAACTGTCGATACATTCTGGAACCTCATCCTGAATCCCGGTTATATCTCCTAACAGGCCATAAGCACAGCCTGACTAAATAGTTTTACGTTCGTGGTGAGCCCTTCGGTTTTGCTCAGGAGAGCCTTGTCGAACCATGAATGTAAAACCTGAAATAGCACTATTTGATGCTATTTACCCTTCGACCCTTCGCCAGGCTCAGGACTTCAGGGCGAACGGTTTTGACTGGACAATAATTCGGCGCACGTATTTAGAATATCACTCAGCCAATCAATTGTCTTTTTTGTCCATCATAGCCTTGAGTGCTGCAAATGGATTTTGGGTCGCACTAGCAGCCTGACTATCTCCACTCAAGCTGCTACCCGCATCCAGATAGCGGGAATGTTCATTGTCGTGACAATACAAACACAGCAATTCCCAGTTACTGCCATCACTGGGATTATTATCATGATTATGATCCCGATGATGCACGGTCAGCTCATGCAGATTCTTACGCGTAAACTCGCGACTGCAACGGCCGCAGATCCAGGGATAGAGTTTCAGCGCCTGCGCCCGGTAACCTTTATCCCGCTCTTCTGCCGCGCGTCGCGCATCAGCAATGACCCTATCCAATTTTCCCGGATCGGAGGATTTCTTTTTATCTGACATCGTTTTCTGCTCGTATTTCATGACCAAGTTAACTGACAAAGGAAATCCCTATTCTATTTGCTCATTTATAAAGCATTTCCCCTGACTGCGTGACCGATACTAGCAAAATGTCTTGCACAAAACACCTGACAGGAACGACTGAATCTTGCCTGACAGACTGACCATCCCCCCGGGATACACTATAATCTTGTGTTTTCAGCTAAAATAATACTATGTCACGCTATCGCCCCCCGGCTCCGGTAAAATCCCCTTATATTAGTGCCAGTGGTTTCGAACGTCTGCAACTGGAACTGAGACAACGCTGGCAATTGCGCAAAGAAGTCACTGCGGCCCTGTCTGCCGCCGCCGCAGAAGGTGATCGTTCTGAAAATGCCGAATATATCTATCGCAAAAAACAGTTACGTGAAATCGATTACCGTATCCGTTATTTGCAAAAACGTCTGCCCAATCTCACCATCGTTGACAGCCCTCCCAGCACTAAGGAACAGATATTTTTCGGTGCCTGGGTGACGTTAGAGGATGAGCAGGGCAAACGCCACCGTTATCGCCTCATGGGACCCGATGAAATTGCTCCCGGAGAGGGGCTGATCAGCATTGATTCACCGATGGCGCAGGCGATGATAAAGAAAAAAATGGATGATGAAATCCAAGTTCAAACGCCGGCAGGGAAACAGTATTATTGTATAGTCAAGATTGATTATTCGGGAAAACTTTAATCTGTTTGGCTAAAATGCCTCAAGCCGAATTTATGTGCCAAGCGCCAAAAAAGGTTTGATCGAGAAATACAGAATCAGACTAATCGCGACAAGATAAGCCAGAAAGCGCAACGGGCTTTCCCTCAACATGCTCACCAGCGTGCGCTGCCGTCCCTCGGACCGCAGCAGATCATATTCTGCACGTGCCTGCTGGTAGCGTGTCTGTTCATAGTTATCAATCAGATCTCTAGCCTGTTCCAGCTGATTATCATTGCGCAACCAAATTCCCGCCAGAGAAATGCCCCAGTTACCGGCGGAAGTTTCATAATAATCTATCTGGTTATCCGTCAATAACATACGGATATCATGGACTTCATCATCGGGTACTGCATTAAGCTTGAAAAGCAGGATAGCCATTTTTTGCTGCCCGGCAAGTATGCCTATTTAATTCGTAGATCAGGAAGATCGGTACTCGCCATCATGTGCAGCACAACCCCACTACCAATAAAAAAGACAACTGATGCGGCAAATGCCGCCACAACCGGATCATTGGCTGTCGCGCCTAGGTATAAATAAGTCGACATTAGTACACAAGCCAAGGCCATGAGATAACAAATCACCGCCAGACCAAAAACAACTTTCTGACCTATTCCACGTTTATGCACCAGCATACCTCTATATAAATGCGAACCATTGAAAAATATCTGAAAATAATGATTGAGATGCCTTATCGCAATTTTTACTTTTTAGGCGTCATAAGAAAAAATACAACCAGGGCAACCACCATTATCAGAATAAGTGCTTCCATTCTGTTTTCTCCTTTATCTGCGATTATGCCAGACAAAGGTGTACGCCACCAAACAGGCATAAAAAAACCCCGGTAACTACCGGGGTTTTCGTACCTGCATGATGCGTCAAAAACTCAGGCAGATTCTTTCTGGCTTTGATAATAATCCATCAGGATCTGCGCCACTTCAGGACGTGAAAATTCCTTCGGCGGAGCCATGCCATTGCCCAACATTTCACGTACCTTGGTGCCGGACAGCAGTACAAAATCTTCTTTAGTATGATCCGGCGCTTCGCGCATCATCACTACCTTATCCAGCTTCTTGGAATAAGCGGTGTGATCGGCCTCGAAGATTTCAATATCCATCATGCCTTCTGGCACTTCTTCTTTGAAAATAGTCTGCGCGTCAAATGCACCATAATAGTCACCAACACCCGCATGGTCACGACCGATGATGAAGTGGGTGGCACCCATGTTCTGACGGAAATAAGCATGCAACACAGCTTCACGCGGACCGGCATAAAGCATGTCGAAACCGTAACCTGTGATCATCACGGTGTTGGGTTTGAAGTACAGTTCGACCATTTTGCGAATCGCAGCATCACGAACCGGGGCAGGAATATCGCCTTTCTTGAGTTTGCCCAGCAGCATGTGAATCACCAGGCCATCACAACCCAAACGATCCATCGCCATGTGACAGAGTTCTTCGTGCGCCAAATGCATGGGGTTACGCGTCTGGAAGGCCACTACCTTGTTCCAGCCGTGCTCCTTGATTTCGTTGCGGATTTCAACGGCGGTGCGGAAAGTATCTGGGAATTCAGTCTGGAAGTAGCTGAAATTCAGCACCTGGATCGGGCCGGATACGGCCATACGGCCCTGAGAATTAAACGCAGCAACGCCGACATGATCCATGTCTTCGGTGCGGTAAACCTTCTGCGTCATGGTCTTCATCTGCTCATCGCTGACTTCTTCGATAGCTTCAACATCCATCACTGCCAGTACCGGATTGCCTTCGACGTTGGGATCACGCAGAGCGATGCGTTTAACATCCTTGATGGCATCTGCGTTTTCCAGCAAACACAAAAGCGGAACTGGGAAGTGCGAGCCGTCGCTCAGAGTCATGGTTTCTGCTGCACCCATGGCATCAGCCACGTTCATAAAGCCCTTGAGCGGATTGAAATAACCTGCACCCATCATGACCGCATTGCCAGCGGCCTGTGAGCTGATAACAACGGAAGGCAGACTTTCCGCTTCCTTGCTCAATTTTTCGTGCTCATTCGTGTCGTATACGAAAAGAGGCTGTAATTCGTCGGAACCAATTGGTTTAATCATATTCATCTACCTCGCTTTGAGTACCCGCAGGTACTGTCGGTTTCTAAAATAAAATCTGGAATGTTTATCAGCGCAACACGCATACACGCCAATCAGATTCGCTCTGAAATTTTGCCTTGCACTATACAACACTCTTTGCTTAACAGAATAATAGGGGCAATTTATAAGGGCATAGACAGTCACGGGATGAATTCTCACAAATAATGCAAGCAATTGATTATATAAAAATTTTTATATGATCAAGCGCAACAATATAGTACCTTAGTACCCAACTTGGGCTTTAATGTTTATGGTAGGCTATTACTAATGATTGAAGACACACTCGACTCACCCCACATCCACTGCGCCAGCAGCGATAATTTTGCAAGCCTGGTGCTGGAAAACTCCCGTACCGGTCCAGTGTTGGTGAATTTCTGGTCAGAAAAAGCGGGACCCTGCCTGCGTCAATATCCGATCCTGGATAAGCTGGTTTATCACTATAGCGGCCGTCTGCTGCTGATAAATATCGATGCTGACACGGAGGTTAAAATCACAAAGGAATACGGTATCGCCAGTGTGCCGACCCTGAAATTGTTTCGCCACGGCCAAATTGTAGAAACCCTGCACGGCTACCAGTCAGAAACCGATCTGCAACACATGCTGGATCGGCATGTGGCGCGGGAATCAGACCAACTTCTGACAACCGCCATCAAATACTACGCTCAAGGCGAACATGCCCAAGCCTATGCCATGATCAGCGAAGCAATTGTGAATGATCCCTTTAATCCCCGTCTGCCGCTGGCACTATGCAAACTGTTAAAACATGAACAGCGTTATCAGGAAGCCATCCGCTTAATCAGCACGCTGCCCGAAAATATCGCTGCTCACAGAGATATCATTGAATTACAACATCAACTTGAATTTTTAGCCATTGCCGCAGCGGGCTCAAGCCCAGAAAAGAATACCGCCATACTTGAAAAACAGGCGGTAGAATCAGGCGATTATCTTGAACTGAAAAAACAACTGTCGGCACATTATGTCGTGCAACAAAACTATCAGCAGGCGTTGGCAACATTGGTAGCCATCATGGAGATGGATCAGAATTTTGATGATCAATATGCCCGCAAGGCCATGTTGAAAA
>JAADGZ010000179.1 GCA_013152045.1 Gammaproteobacteria bacterium | reverse complement strand
AACGAGCAGTCATGCCGCAAGAGGTGGGCGCGATAACCCGTGTATCAAACCCTACATCCGCTTCTGAATGTGAAATCAGCAATGATCCTTCGGCAGTAGGGCGGAGCATGCCGTTGGGTATACATTTAAACGGCGCGACTCGTTCCGTCACCACGATCTGACCTTGTAGGGGCGTAACAGCTGCTTGCAGACCGACCATTGGTGCCAGGTTTGCATTGCCAAGACCAGCGGCGAGTACTAACTTGCCACCATTGAGGAACCTTTGCTTTCCTTCGGTTTCCACTAGAAAATCATGTGGGCCATTGCAAGTAATTTGCCTGACTCTATGGTTCCCCAGATAGGTGACACCTACCTGGCTGAAGCTGGTGTGGAATGCACGTAATAAATATAGTGGGTTGCAAATTCCGTCTGGAGTCGAATAAAGCGCACCGGGGATATCCGGCGCAACCGCCGGCATCAACTCACGAAGTGTCTTGTTATCCAACAGTTCTGCATTAACATGCTTGCCTCCCACCTCCCGTTGAATTGTGGAGTGGATTTTAACGAAGAATTCGATTTCCTCATCGGTCAAACAAAGTGTGAGTCCGCCAGTCCTTTGATAGGCGCAATCCACCCCTGTCGTCTGCAATAAGTCGTCGTAAAGCGCCGGCCATGCCTCAGCAGCACGCAGAGAGAGGCGTGCGTAATTTGGGAATCCAAGGCCCTTGTTCTGTACCCAAACCAGCCCGAAATTACCCCGCGATGCGCGGTAAGCATCATCACCTTCGTCAAGCACAGCCACTTTTAAACCCAGCTTTGCCAAACCGTATGCAAGCGACGCCCCGACGATAGCGCCGCCTACAATGATAACGTCAAATACATCGGGGGCTGGCCGGAACGCACTCATGCTGTTGTTATACTGTCCACAATTGATTCATGTTGGCCTAGTGTCCTGTTCCGCAAAACGATCAACTTTTTTTCACTCCATACTGCGTCTTGGCAATGATGAAAGCACCGATAAATATAGTATTGCTGACTTGCGGTTCTTGATCAGTCAAGACTCATAATAATCACCTAAAGTAATATAATAATCAAACAAGAAATGTGTCCGTAATATAACTTAATGTAATGTTTAAACGCTTGCCAAACGCGATTTTTCAGGGGGGCCTTGCAACCCCGGACTTTCAGCACCGCCTAAATTTTGCGTAATATTTGCTCGACGAATTCATCGACAAGACTGGAATACTTCCTGCGAGTTGACTGAACCAGATAAATGGGAAATGAAATTGATGGCTCGAGCGGCCTGATTTGGAAACCCAAATAACTGGCTTCTTCCGCCGCATATTGGGTAACAATTGATACACCTATGCCACTTGCTACCATATGACAAATTGTTGATGCCTGTGCCGTTTCCAGCTTAATTTTCCGTTGTATGCCCTGGTTTTCAAATATTTGATCAATGCGAGTACGACTATTATCTATATTCGATAATGAAACAAAGTCCTGGCCAGACAAGTCCTGCGCAGTGATAAGATTTTTTTCACACAAGGGGTGGTGTGCTGGAAGTATGCAGACTGCTACCAGGGGGGGGAGCGGGTGAAAATCAATACCTTGAGTGTCAGACCGTAAACCTGTGATCCCCAGATCCAGTATCTGTTTTGAAACAGAATCGATGATATCGTGGGACGGTTTTGGCGTTATCGAGACAAATACATTGTCACGACCCGTCAGAAAATCTTTAATTTGTGAGGTAATCCAGGAATTGGACAGCGCTGGCATCACACAGATATTGAGATAGCCCCGGCGATTTTCCTGGAGTTCTTTTGCGATGATATTGAGATGGTCCAGGCCCTTATAAACCCGCTTTACTTCAAAATAAAATACTTGCGCTGCCGCTGTTGGTTCTAATTTATTCCCCCTGCGCTTAAAGGCTTTGAAACCTGCCTCATATTGAAACCGACTAAGCATACGGCTGACAGCTGGCTGGGAAACATAAAGGCGTTCAGCTGCTGCCGTTACGGTTCCGCATTCCATTAAGGCCAGGAAAGCTTCTATCTGGCGAGGGCTGATTCTCATCGTTTCAGTAAAGAAAGCACCCGTAAAGATTACATTAAGTAATAATTAGAGTAAATAATTATATTGGATGTAATCTGGCTATGTCATGTAGTCTATTGTTAAAACTTACACGAGGACGTGATCATGCCAAAGGTTCAGGCCTTGGTAATAATAGTAGTATCGGCATGGCTCTTACCACCTGTTGCCGCTCAGGCACGAGAGGGTGATGTATTGGAAGAGGTCATTGTAACCGCGCAAAGGATTGAGCAAAACCTGCAAGATGTGCCGATGGCAGTGACGGCTTTTTCAGGTGATGAACTAGCGAAGCGGCAAGTCGTTGATTTTGAACAGCTCGTACTATACACACCCGGTCTTAATCTCACCGTTGCGGCTCGTACTCTGACGCAACCGGTGATGCGGGGAGGCAGCTCCGATGAAGATGGCCCAGGTGTTGATTTGGCCGTTGGCCTGTTTGTGGATGAAGTCTATCTCGGTCGCAACATCGATTTTTCCTTCGACCTGTTCGACCTTGAACGTGTTGAGGTGCTGCGTGGTCCGCAGGGGACATTATTTGGCCGTAATGTTACCGGGGGGCTTATTAGCGTCACTACTAAAAACCCCACCAACGAATTTGGAGGCAAGGGTGAGATAATCTTTGGTCAGTACAATCGCTTTGATGTGCGGGGCGCACTGAATGTACCTATTATCGATGGCGTTCTTGCCACCCGCATCTCCTTTAGTTCACGCAACGCCGATGGCGCCATACCCAACGCCAGCGGTCCGGATTTGCTGCAGGACGACCAAGACAGTATTCGTGGCAAACTGCTATACACCCCAAATGATGAATTCAGGTTCCTGCTGACCAGCTACTATCTGCGTGACAGGTCAGTCGGCATACCCCGCGATATCGTCGGATTTTCAGAGAACCTTCTGCCTGAATTGCGTGCTTTGATCGATCCCGATCCAAGAAAAGCCAATATTGATGCTGCAGGCAAATATGACCGTCGTATATGGGGGGTCTCCGGTAAGCTCGACTGGGATATCGGCTTTGGCACTGTAACTTCGGTTACTTCCTGGCATAAGAATCGGAGCGACCTCAGTACTCTTGACGTAGACGGAACACCTGAAGCAATTCTTACTTCGCCAGATAATGTCAACGATGCTGAACAGTTTACCCAGGAGTTGCGTCACAGCTATGTATCGGATGACGGAAAGATAAGCTGGGTTGGCGGCGCCTATTACATGAACATTGATTGGTTCAGCCGTCAAGGTTTGGATTTGATTCCTTTCCCCGGTTCGTTCCTGGGTATCATTGGTGTTCCCCCCGTTCTCGGCGGATTTTTCGAACAGCAAATCAAGACGAGCAGTTACGCCGTATTCGGTCAGTTTACCTATGCATTACCCTTTGCCGAAGGCCTGCGGTTAACGGCTGGGGGTCGCTATACAAAAGACAAGAAGAGTGGCTTCACTGCCGACGGCGGGGGCGTAACTGGCCCAGCTTACAACATTAACGTGTCCGGCGATTGGACTGCATTTACGCCAAAAGTTGTACTCGATTACGATTTGACCGAGGACATTCTTAGCTATTTGTCCGCCACGAGCGGATTCAAAAGCGGCGGCTTCGCATGGGTCACAACAATGGCTGAAGCGATGGAAGGTTTTGACCCGGAAAAAGTCTGGAGCTATGAAATCGGCATAAAGTCCCGCCTGTTTGCTGACCGACTGCAAGCCAATATTGCTGTTTTTCGTGCCGATTACACAGATCTGCAGTTCCGATCTGGTACGGTTGGGACTGAAAGCTTTGTTGGTAATGCCGGTGCAGCATCAATTACCGGAGTGGAAATGGAGTTCCAGGCTGTCCCGACCGAGAACCTCACTCTTTTTCTCAACTACGCCTACCAGGATGGACAATTCGATGAACTCATTATCGGAGAGACTGATTTTTCAGGCAACGAGTTACCCTTGACACCCAAACATTCATTTAACCTCGGTGGAAAATACTATTTCCCGCTAACTGCCGGTGATCTGGTTTTCTCGGCTGATTATCAGTACAAAAGTACCAGCTTTCTCGACCCCGAAAATAATGCTGGCGCGGTTCAGAAAATAGACGGGATAATCAACGCATCTGTCAGCTTCGTGTTCATGGATGGAAGAGCGAGAATATCGCTGTTCGGTAGGAATCTGACAGATGAGAGCTATATCACCAGAGTAAGCAGCCTGGGTGTTTTTCTGGGTCAGGTGAATTTCGCGAATGCCCCGCCATTTGCTCAAGTGTTGGCTGGTAGCTTTAATGAGCCGCGCAGATGGGGTGTCTCTCTGTCCTACGAGTTCTGAACTGCTCAATCATTCAGTGCATTGACTCAAATAACACTGGACCCATATCCGGCAAGGACAGTGGTAATCCTGCGCCCTGATACCTGATACACATTATTTAACCCCGTGCATACCTCGTCGTACGAACGGCACCAAAACGAATGCAATCGCGGAGGTAACAATACCAATCCAGAACATGGTCATGAACAGGTCGCCATAGCGTGCCGCCGCCGCAACCAGATCCAGCGTTTCACCTTCGGGAACGTCAATCGCCGTCAATTCACCGAACTTTGCCGCCAACACTTCTGAGTAGGCCGTCGCCAGGAACCAGGCACCCATCATGACACTGACAACACGCGGCACGGACAACTGCGTAACAGCGCTGAGGCCGATGGGCGAGATGCTCAACTCACCAAATTCGAGCACAGCGTATGCAAGCACCAGCCACCAGACGCTGGCCACGCCATTGATGCCGGCGAGATGGGCCGCATAGGCCATGGGCAGGAAGGCAATACCACCGAGTAACAATCCAATCGCGCTCTTGGCCGGCTTGCTCGGGTTCTTGCCGTGTTTTTCCAACCAGGGCCACAGCCAGGCAAAAAACGGTGTCAGTGCGACAATGAAAAAGGCACCTAAAAAGGTTAGTGATCCGGCGGTTTGCTGCACCAATGACATATCACGGATAAAGGCTGCCAGCATTAAAACAGCGACCGCACCGAGCAGTATTTCACCCAGTCTCAGTTTGTCCTGGCCTGCCAGTTTCAAGGCTGCCAGCATGGCCAGCGGACTGATTGCCAAAGGCACGACAGTCCACGGCAGCACCGGTTCTGCCCGCGCAACTGCGAAGCTGAAAAGATCCTTGCTCAGCAACCGGTCGGTAAAAGCCACCCATGAACCGTAGGTTTGCTCATACAAGGTAAAAAATACCAGCACCATCACGATCAGTGCGACCAGGCTGATCATTTGCTGGCGCTCAACCTGGTTGCATTTTTTTGTCAGAAACCAGATAAACCAGGTCACCAGAACCGCGGACATGATGTGCATGACACCAGAGACGGCCCAGGTATGCTGCATTAACTGCCAGATCACGACAACGCCGAGCAACGAGCCCAGATAGATAGCCCACTCCCGGTTCAGTGGCCCCAGCACAGTTTCTTTCAATAACTCCGGCTTTTTCGGCTCGGCATGGCCGTGCAGATATTTCTGACCTGTCAAAAACACTGTCAAACCCAGTAACATGCCGATGCCTGCAGCGCCAAAGCCATACTTCCAGCCAAAAGTTTCGCCCAGGTAGCCGACAATCAGGCTGGCAAACAATGCGCCGACATTGATCCCGGCATAGAAAATGGTAAAACCACCGTCCCTGCGTGGATCATTTTGTGGGTATAACTTGCCGACAATGGTTGAAATATTGGGTTTCAGAAGCCCGACGCCGCCGATAATAAGCGCCAGTGAAAAATAGAAAATCTGCAAAGCACCTTCATCACGCTGGATTTCACCATTCACCATGCGTGCCTGTTCACCTTCAAAGGCCATGC
>JAADGZ010000140.1:5928-10083 GCA_013152045.1 Gammaproteobacteria bacterium | reverse complement strand
TCACCATCACCGGCGATGCCGTCAGACATCCGCGCAACCTGCAGGTTCGCTTCGGTACACCGTTCCGTTTTCTGCTTGATCAGTGTGACTTTGATGAAAAAGCCGACGTTGATCTGATTATGGGCGGGCCACTGATGGGCTTTAAAGTTCTCGATCAAAACGTACCGGTAATCAAAACCAGCAACTGCGTACTGAGCCTGAAACGTAAACCGCATAGCCCTGCCATGCCCTGTATCCGCTGCGCCGAATGCGCCCGCGTCTGCCCCATACAACTATTGCCGCAACAGCTTTACTGGTATTCCCGCGCGCAGGACTTTGATCGCATCCAGGACTACAATTTATTCGACTGCATCGAATGCGGCGCCTGCGCCTATGTCTGCCCCAGTCATATTCCGCTAGTCAATTATTATCGTTTTGCCAAAACTGAAATCTGGGCACAGGAAGAAGAAAAGAAAAAAGCCGATCTGGCGCGTCAACGGCATGAATTTCGCCAATACCGACTGGAGCGCAAGAAAAAGGAAGATGAAGAACGCAAACGCCGGAAAAAGGAATTGCTGAAAAAGACCAGCAATACGAAAGATGACAAAGATCCCAAAAAGGCGGCTATCGAAGCAGCTATGGCGCGGGTCAAAGCCCGCCGCACAGAACAGGAACAGGAGAAGAAAAATACCGATAATCTCAGCCCGGCGCAAAAACAAGCCATTGCACAAATCGAAGCCCGGAGAAAGAAAACAGATGATTAAAGCAACATGAACATCAGCATAAGTAGCTCCCCTTTCCTGAATTCGGGCAACAGTGTTTCCCGGATTATGCTATTAGTGCTGCTGGCCCTGATCCCGGGCATACTTGCTCATATCTATTTCTTCGGCTGGGGGGTACTGATTAATATGGCTATCGCCATCCCCAGCGCGCTTGCCAGTGAAGCGCTGATGTTGCATCTGCGTCAACGCCCAATAAAACCCTTTCTATCTGACTACAGCGCTATTCTCACCGCTGCCCTGCTAGCTATTGCTCTGCCATCTTTGGCACCCTGGTGGCTGGTTTTTGTCGGCACCACCTTCGCCATCGTTATTGCCAAACAGCTTTACGGCGGCCTCGGTTACAATCCTTTCAATCCGGCTATGGTCGGTTACGCCATGTTGCTGATCGCCTTTCCACGGGAAATGACTACCTGGTTACCGGCGACTCACGACATGGCATTTATGGACAGCCTACGTTACAGCCTATTTGAAGTCCTGCCGAGTGGACACAACCTTGACAGCATCAGCATGGCCACGCCAATGGATGTGGTTAAAACCCGCCTGGGACTGAACATGACCATCCATGAAATCAGCGCTCAATTTCAGAACCTGTTCGGTATGCTTGGCGGGCGCGGTTGGGAATGGGTCAACCTGATGTTCCTGCTCGGTGGCCTGCTGCTGATTTTTATACGCGTCATCAGCTGGCATATTCCTGTCGCCGTTATTGGCAGTCTATTTTTTTGCGCACTTGTGTTTCAGCTTGCGGATGTCGATGCGCATGCCTCGCCGCTGTTTCATCTATTCAGTGGCGCCACCATGCTGGGCGCCTTTTTTATTGCCACCGATCCGATCAGTGCCGCCACCACCCTACGTGGCCGCCTGTACTATGGCGCTGGCATCGGCATCCTCACCTATATCATTCGCACCTGGGGCGGCTATCCTGACGGCTTCGCCTTTGCTGTACTACTGATGAATATGGCAGTACCGACTATTGATTATTATACCCAGCCCCGGGTATTCGGCCATCAGGATGACTGACCATGTCCTTATTTAAAAATATGGCCATCAGCGCCATCCTCTTGGGACTGTTTGCCGTTGTTGGCACTGGCATGGTCAGTTTGACCTATAAAAACACAGCCAAACGGATTGCCGCCAACCATCGCGCAACCTTGCTAAAAACATTACATGAACTAATCCCTGCTGATCAATATGACAATGATATTTTCAGTGACACCATTCGCGTATCAAACCCGGCACTGCTCGGTAGCAACGAAGCCATCAACGTTTACCGTGCGCGCAAAGCAGGACAACCGGTTGCTGCTATTATTGAAAGTATTGCGCCAGACGGGTATAGCGGCAATATCTATTTACTGATTGCGATTAAGTATAACGGTCAGATTGCTGGGGTACGAGTTGTCAACCACCGGGAAACACCAGGGCTAGGTGATGCCATTGATCTGTCTCACAGCGACTGGATTCTGAGTTTTACCGGTAAATCCCTAAAAAATCTGAAATCCAGAAACTGGGCCGTGAAACGAGACGGTGGCAACTTCGATCAATTTACCGGCGCCACCATCACCCCGCGTGCAGTCGTCAAGGCCGTCCACAATGCTCTGATTTATTTCAATCAGCAGCGCGATAAACTATTCGTCCCGCCCACGACTAAAAAGGAGCCTGCCGCATGAAAAATTCCTATCTTGATATTGCCCGCAATGGCCTCTGGAGTAACAATTCCGCTCTGGTCCAGGTACTTGGCCTCTGCCCCATGCTGGCTATTACCAACACGATGGTCAACAGTCTCGGCCTGGGACTCGCTACCACCCTGACTCTGATCTGCTCTAACGTCAGCATTTCAGCCATTCGTCACTGGGTTCGCCCAGAAATTCGAATCCCGGTTTTTGTGCTCATTATCGCCTCGATTGTCACCGTGATCGAACTCAGTATGAATGCCTGGTTTCATGAACTATATGACATTCTCGGGATATTCATTCCATTGATCGTCACCAACTGCATGATTATCGCTCGCGCCGAAGCTTTTGCATCCAAAAATAGCATTCCCCATGCCTTTGCCGATGGCCTGTTCATGGGGCTAGGCTTTACTCTGGTTCTGCTGCTACTGGGAACCCTGCGCGAAGCTATTGGCTTCGGCACTCTGTTTCAGCAGATTGAACTGATGTTTGGCGATAATGCAAAGTGGCTCACAGTTCACTTGTTTGGAAATTACCGGGGCTATCTGCTTGCCATTCTGCCTCCCGGCGCCTTTCTCGGACTGGGTTTTATGATTGCCTTCAAAAATATGCTCGACCGACGAATAGAACGAAAACGTCAGGCTGTACCGGCAAAACAACGGGTGCAGTTCGTTAAATAAAAATACCCTCACAAAGATACAAGAGGAAAGGCACAAGATAGAAACAAATACGACCCCTCCTTGTATCTTGCAGCTGAACTTAAATGAATAAAAACAAACGTCATGAAATTTTTAGTCGCCTACGGGCGGATAACCCGACACCTACCACCGAACTGAATTACAGTTCGACTTTTGAACTGCTCATCGCCGTTATACTCTCGGCTCAAGCTACCGATAAAGGCGTAAACAAAGCAACCATAGAACTTTTCAAACAGGCCAACACACCCGAGAAAATATACGCGCTAAAAGAGTCCGGACTGAAAAAATATATCAAAACCATCGGCCTGTATAACAGCAAAGCCAAAAACATCATTCAAACCTGCAATATTCTCATCGAGCAACACGCCAGTCAGGTTCCCGATGATCGCGCTGCACTAGAAGCTCTGCCCGGCGTCGGCCGCAAAACGGCCAACGTTATTCTCAATACCGCCTTCGGTCATCCCACCATTGCCGTGGACACCCATATTTTTCGCGTATCCAATCGCACCGGCATCGCTCCTGGAAAAACAGTCGTCGAGGTTGAGAAAAAACTGCTCAAATTCGTGACCGATGAATTCAAACAGGACGCCCACCATTGGCTGATCCTGCTCGGACGCTATACCTGCATTGCCCGTAAACCCCGTTGTGGTTCCTGCTTGATTGAAGATCTCTGCGAATTCAAAGATAAAATTATTGACTAAAATGAAGTTTAACCACTATTGCAGGAGAAAAACCTAGCTCATGTTTGGACAGGACCGGAACGCTATGCGCAAAGTTTTTTTCGAGGCCTGGAAAAAATACCAGGTGCAGGAAAAACTGGATCCTATGCAAACGATACTGGTGCAAATTATTAGCCAGCATCCGGAATATCATACCCTGTTTGAAAATGAGGATAATCTATTGCAGGATTTTCCCGTGGACAACGGAGATCCCAATCCCTTCCTGCACCTATCCCTGCACCTGGCGATTCAGGAACAATTATCCCTGCAACGCCCCGTTGAACTAACTGGCCTGTATCAGCAACTCATG
>JAADGZ010000140.1:0-5887 GCA_013152045.1 Gammaproteobacteria bacterium | reverse complement strand
AAATTATGGAATGTCTGAGTGAAATGATCTGGCAAGCACAACGTAACCAGAGTATAGCCAATGAAAACGAATATATTGAATGCCTGCGGAAAAAAGTGATAGCAATTGCGGGGTTAGGAAAATAAAGGGAAACCTTAACTGTGATAAGGATATTTTTTATAACGCCGAATCAATACGGTTAAATATTAAAGCAGGCAACACGCGCTTAATATTAGGCTCAACTCTAAAATCAATCCTAAATCCCTGATGCATTAGGCCGATATCTATATAAGTTCTGATTATCTCATAAAATTCGGACGATCCTGGATTATTATGGCAGGCTTACAGATGAGGCGGCATTAATGCAAAAAGAACAAGAATATGCAGAAATGATTGATAGTGGCAATAGCGATGCTATCAACGAAATACTGCACAGTATTCTGGAAACCATTCTTCAATTGCCCTGGCTGGACACCCATGCTGGTGGTATCTTTCTGGCCGAGCCTAAAACACGCGAACTTAGGCTTGCTGCTGAGATTAATTTTTCTCCTTCCATAAAGAATTCCTGTAGCAAGGTAAGCTATGGTCACTGTCTCTGTGGCCGGGTGGCAGAGTCAGCCGAGCTCTTACACACAACCTGCATCGATGAGCGACATGAAATTCTTTACGAGGGAATATCTAACCATGGCCACTACATCGTACCCGTCAAACTGAAAAATGAATTGCTTGGCGTCATGGTTTTATATATCAATGTCGACCATGCATACAATGCCGAGGAAGTACAAGTACTTGAAAATTTTGCAGCCATTATCGCTCTGCTGATAAACACGGCACATATACGCCTGGAGAAACAGCTTACCGATCTAATTCTATCCCATAGCTCTCATGGCGTTACGATTACTGATCGGGACAGAAAAATCCAATGGGTCAACCAGGCCTTTCAAAATGTATCGGGTTACAGCAGCGATGAAGTTATTGGTAAAACTCCGGCCATCCTTAAATCTGGCCTGCATGGATCGAATTTTTATACCACCATGTGGCGCAGCATTGATGAGCAGGGGCATTGGGAAGGCGAGATCTGGAATCGGCGAAAAAATGGGGAAATATATCCCGAATGGTTGAATATCGTTGCCTTGAAAAATAATGCCGGCGAGGTGCTACGCTATGCAGGTATGTTTATCGATTTAAGTCCGATTAAAACTGCGGAAGAAAAGATCCACCGGCTCGCTTATTATGACGATATAACGGGATTAGCGAATGCCTCCCTATTACATAAAAAGCTCGAACAAATGCTCTCCAGATCACTCTCAAAACATGATCGAATTATTGTTCTGACCCTGGATCTTGATAATTTTCATGAAATCAATGCCGGAATTGGACGCCGTGTCGGTAATGCCGTTCTACGTGAAGCTGCACGCCGCATAAGCGGTGTTATTGAAGGTGCCATTGTGGCTCGCATGGGGGCGGATGAATTTGTGATCGCTTATTGGCAACAACATGGAAATGATAAAGCGCTCCAGCTTCTGATTAGCAAACAGGCAAGCTCGTTAATTAAACTTTTACAAACGTCATTTAAATTTGAGCAGCATGATCTAGTTTTGCATAGCTCGATCGGTATTGCCTGGGGTAAGGGACAGGATACCAATGCCGAATCACTATTACAGCGTTCAGGCATCGCTCTCGCCCATTGCAAGAAGCATTCACGCGGTAAATATCAATTTCATACTCAGGAAATGGAACAACAGGCGGATTACCGACGCTTTCTGGGCACAGCCATTGGTAAGGCTATCGAACGGGATGAACTGTTTCTGGTATACCAGCCACAGGTGGATCGCCAGAACCAGATCATTGGCGCCGAGGTTCTATTGCGTTGGCATAGTGAAGAGTATGGTAATATTCCGCCCGATATATTTATTGGCATTGCCGAAGAACGGGGGCATATCATCGAGATCGGCCGCTGGGTACTCGAACGCACGTTAGACCAAATGACCGACTGGCATGCAGCAGGCTTGTGTGACTCCGGTTGTTTCCAACGACTAGCCATCAATGTTTCTCCGCACCAAATTCTGTCCAGAAATGTGGTCAAGGAATTCGCCCGGGCCTGTGTCAGCCATGGCTTCTCACCGGAGTCAATCGAACTGGAAATCACCGAAACGGGCATAACCCAGTATTCAGATCACATCATTGAAAACCTGCAAGCCTTATCAGACAAGGGCTTTAAGATCGCCATCGATGATTTTGGCACGGGCTATTCATCCCTGTCGCGTTTACAGCATTTTCCGGTCAATATCCTGAAAATCGATCGCAGCTTCGTCAACAATATGGAAAATGGCGTATCGGATGCGGCGTTGGTGAAATCCATCATCGACATGGCACATACGCTCGGCTTCCAGGTGATCGCCGAAGGCGTGGAGGAAGCCTCACAATTGATCATGCTGATGGAATTTGGTTGCGATATTTTTCAGGGCTACTATTTCAGCAAGCCGGTTAAGGCTGATGAATTCATGCGCTACGCAAAGCAGCAAACCTGGCAGAGCATGATCAGCACTGATTCAATAACGAAATAAAGAGCGAGGCGCAGACTACCTGCGCACATGACTTACCGCCTTTTTGCTGCAATCCGCAGGCGCAGAGCGTTAAGTTTGATAAAGCCTTCTGCATCCTGCTGGTTATAAGCCCCAGCATCATCTTCAAATGTAGCAATGCTTTCATCGAACAGGCTATCACTTTCTGACTTACGCCCTTCAATCACTACATTACCCTTGTAAAGCTTGAGCCGCACCACGCCGTTGACATGCTCCTGACTGGCATCAATCAGCTGCTGCAACATCTGCCGTTCTGGTGACCACCAGTAACCATTATAGATAACACTGGCATAACGCGGCATGAGTTCATCCTTGAGATGCGCCGCTTCCCGATCCAGGGTCAGCGATTCTATCGCCCGGTGCGCTTTCAGCAAGATAGTGCCCGCCGGTGTTTCATAACAGCCGCGAGACTTCATCCCCACATAGCGGTTCTCGACAATATCATCACGACCGATACCGTTGGCACCACCCAGTTTGTTCAGTGTTTCCATTACTATGGCCGGTGACAACGTCTTGCCGTCGATGGCCACGACATCGCCCTTCTCGAAGCTTAATTCGATAACCGTCGGACTATCCGGCGCGGCTTCCGGCGATACGCTCCAGCGCCACATACTGTCTTCCGGTCCGGACCAGGGATCTTCCAGTACCCCGCCTTCGTAGGAAATATGCAACAGGTTGGCATCCATAGAATAAGGGGATTTTTTGCCCTTGTTGAAATCCACCGGGATCCCGTGTTGCTTCGCATAGGCCATCAGTTTTTCACGGGAATTCAGATCCCATTCACGCCAGGGAGCAATCACCTGAACGTCCGGTTTCAGCGCATAGGCACCCAGTTCGAAACGCACCTGATCGTTGCCCTTGCCGGTCGCTCCATGAGAGATGGCATCAGCTCCAGTTTCATTGGCTATTTCTATCAGCCGCCGGGCAATCAAGGGACGGGCAATGGAAGTACCCAGCAGGTATTCACCTTCATAGATGGTATTGGCGCGAAACATGGGGAAAACGTAGTTGCGGGCAAAATCTTCACGCAAATCTTCGATATAGATCTCCTTCACCCCCATGGCCTCGGCCTTGGCGCGCGCCGGTTCCACTTCCTCCCCCTGACCGATATCAGCGGTAAAGGTCACCACTTCGCAATCGTAGGTGTCGCGCAGCCATTTTAGAATGATGGATGTATCAAGCCCGCCAGAATAGGCCAGCACTACTTTTTTGATTTTGCTCATGGAAAAACCTCGGTCTCAAGCTGGATTTCAGAATAGCAAGCGAGGAATTATACCGTATTCACAGCCGGCAGCGAGGGAATTCAATCCGCAGAGATTAAAACAGGCCCATCAACGAAGCAACTTCACTTCCACTCGGCGATTTTTTTTGCGCCCGGCGGCGGTACGGTTGCTGAATTTTCCGTCCAGTTCACTATGGGCATGGACATAAATTTTGTTCTTGCTGATACCGTGTTTGATAAAATAATTACGCACCGTATTGGCACGCCGGCGTGCCACCACGATATTTATCCGTTGCAAGCCCTTGCTATCGGTATAACCATCAATACGAATGCCACGCACACTGCTATCTACTTGCATATAATGGATCATTTGATCCAGTCGGTGCTGCGTTGCCCTATCGAGTCGAGTCTTGCCCACACCATATTGAATAATGGTTTTTCTGACATCTGCAAAGCTAAAGTGTAGCAATTGTTTTTCACAGGCCTGAAATTTTGCCCAGGCTTCGAGAAAATTGATCGGCACAATCGTCACCGTAATTTCATCACTGCCATCCGACCAGTCACGGTAAATAAGCTGCAGATCCATGCCTTCTGCCAGCTCTGCAAGCATGCGCTTCGCCCAACCGTTCTGCAGATAAAATGGCTCGTTGCCTTCGACCACGGGAATACTGCCAAAGTCCCGGGCAATCGCAATATGTTTCCACTCCGGAGCGCGAGAAAACAGACGTGCGGACTCAGGCCGGTTAGCGGCCTGCTTTACATGCACAGAAAATTCCAGCTCAGCCTTCACCCTGCGGACAAATTCCGCATAGCCATAGTCCGGTATCGAATGACGCAAACGACAGATCATCGGCGTCGCTGTTACCTCCCAAGTGGATTCTTCCACGGGAACCTTGAAAAACTGATAACCCGCGCGCGCAGGAAGCGCCAGCACAAACAACAGCGGGATTAAGAAATATGTTTTTCCGAACATGCCCGAAAAAATGCAAGAGTTGTTCCAGAATCATAAAATGGCAGGATTAAGGAAGGAGTGTATTTTAACGCCGAGAACGCGGAGGCGCTGAGACGCTGAGGAAAACCATAATAGATGGTTACTAACTAATAAATTTGGGACGAAGTAGGCTTACGGAGTGTAAGCCAGATACGCCAAAAAAGAAGACGAAAAATCACAGATCATGTTATTCCGGCATGGATTTAGCCGGAATAATACGACTTTTTGTTTATTCCCGCATGGACTCAAGGTTACAGAGGAAAAAAAACATTTTCCTCTGCGTCTCAGCGCCTCCGCGTTCTCCGCGTTCTCCGCGTTAATTTCCAGAACCCCCGAAAAAAAGAAACGACTATTTTTTCCTGCGCTTCTCGGCCCGACGTAGACGTGAAGCCAGTCGCCGCGCCAGTTCGCCGAACAGCTCGGTCTGGGTCGGGTGAGGGTGAATGGCGTGCCCGACCTGTTCCAGCGTCATTTCGCCGGCGACCATCATCACCCCTTCGCCGATCAGCGTATCGGCATGATCGGCAAGGAAATGCACGCCAATAACCCGATGACTGGCCTTATCGGCCACGATCTTGATCATGCCATGGGTTTCGTTGGTAATCATGGCCTTGGCGTCGATGCTCATGGGGACTTTGACCTCGGCGGCATCGATGCCTTGGGCTTTGGCCTGCTCCAGCGACAGGCCAACAAAGGCCGCCTCTGGACGGGTGAAGATCACCCCTGAATCCTTGCTTTCATCGTAAACCATGTCTTCGCCACAAATCGTTGCGGCAGCGACCCGCCCCTGCTGACCGGCAGTATGCGCAAGCATCAGCCCACCGATAACATCGCCTACGGCAAAGATATGCTGCACCGAAGTACGGCAACGATTGTCCGCCTTTATGACACCATTTTCTGTTTCAATACCGGCGTTGTCCAGTTGCAAGGGGTCCAGTAGCGGGCGCTTACCGGTGGCCATGATCACGTAGTCACAACTAAAGTTGTGTTTCTTGCCCTCGCTATCATCATAAGCAAGTTTCATTTCACCTGGCTTGCCCGTGATCTCGACAATTTTAGAAGCCGTTTCAATGGTAAGGCGAGGATCATCGTTCAACACTGCAGTCAGCT
>JAADGZ010000293.1 GCA_013152045.1 Gammaproteobacteria bacterium | reverse complement strand
CAGCCGCCGAAACAGCCGCGCATGATATTGATAGAAAAACGAATCATCTCCCAGGCCGGCAGCCGGGCCTTGCCATAGTCCGGATGTGGTTTGCGGGTGTAGGGTAATTCATAAACCCGGTCCAGCTCCGCGGTACTCAGGGGAATCGGCGGCGGGTTGAGCCAGACATAGCGTTTGCCGTGTTGCTGGATTAAGGCTCGCGCATTGCCGGGGTTGGTTTCCAGGTGAAACACACGCGAAGCGTGGGCATAGTAAACTCGATCCTCAAGTACCTGATCATAAGAGGGCAGGCGGATCACCGTTTTATGGCGATCCAGCTTGTGAGTACGGGGTGTAAATGGCACGGCATGCGTACCGTTGTTGTTATCGCTTGCGCAGTCCGGTTTTTCGGCATAGGGATTGGGCTGGGTTTCAATCCTCCCCGGTTGATCCAGATCGGTCGAATCGATCATGGCCCAGCCATCAGGGATGGCCGTCGTCATAAAAGCGGTGCCGCGGATATCACGAATGTCCGCGACTTTTTCGCCTTTTGCCAGCCGGTGAGCGAATTCGACAATGGCGCGTTCGGCGTTGCCGTAAAATAATAAATCGGCTTTTGAATCCGGCAGAATGGAACGGCGGACTTTTTCCGACCAGTAATCAAAATGCGCGATGCGCCGCAGACTGGCCTCGATACCGCCGATGATGATGGGTACGCCCTTGCAGGCTTCGCGCACGCGCTGGGCATAGACTACCACCGAACGATCGGGACGTTTGCCGCCGGCAGCATCCGGGGTATAGGCATCGTCATGACGAATACGCCGATCTGAGGTATAGCGATTGACCATCGAATCCATGTTGCCGGCGCTAATGCCGAAAAATAGATTAGGCTTGCCCAGTTTCATAAATTCAGCCGTATCCCGCCAGTCAGGCTGGGCAATGATACCGACTCGAAAGCCCTGCGCTTCGAGCAAACGACCGATCAGGGCCATGCCGAAACTGGGATGATCCACATAGGCATCGCCGGTCACCAGAATAATATCGCAGGAATCCCAACCTAGCTCATCCATACTTTCGCGTGACATAGGTAATACCGGCGCGCTGCCGAAGCGTTTGGCCCAGTACGGGCGGTAGGAAAAAAGATCAGACGTTTTTTGCATGGATAACTATCGAAATAGTGGGGCGGGCAGGGTTATATTATGAAAATGCAGATTAATTTCTTTGGGTGCAATACCCCTCTGTATCAGTGCAACACGGTAGGATGGGTAGAGCGAAGTGAAACCCATCGACATACTTATTTATTTTAACACAGAAACCCGTAGCAGGGCGCGAACGGCGATTTGCACGGCATCTCGCCTGGTCAGGCGTGGACGCTGAAAGACATTCCCCTCATGTTTCTTGAGTCTGTTAAGTACGCAGTTGCCGCCCTGTATAATCATGCGCAGCTCAAAGCCGAAGCGACCCTTCAACGCATTTCCTAAAGGGCACCCCCGATGCAACAGGGTCGCGGCATGCTGAAATTGGAAGTTCATCAGTTCCTGCATGGCCCTATCGCTGCGAGCCTGTTCTATATGATCTTCAGTAACGCCGAATTGGCGCATTTCATCCTGGGGTAGATAAATGCGGCCATGTTCATGGTAATCCTGGGTCAAGTCCTGATAAAAATTGATTAATTGCAGCGCCGAGCAAATGGCATCCGATTGAGACAGGTTTTTTGGCGTAGCGACCCCATGCAGGTATAGCAGCAAACGGCCCACAGGATTGGCTGAATAATGGCAGTAATTCAGAATCTCGGCAAAGTCGGCAAAGCGGGTTTTATCCACGTCCATTTTGAAGGCCGTGAGCAGATCATGAAACAGCGACAGCGGCAGGGCGTGCTGTTGGATAACATCGGCCAGTGCGAGAAAAAGTGGATCGTCAACCGCCTCAGCGTGGGCGATAGCGGCCAGTTTATCCGAATAGTCGTCGAGTTTTTGATGGCGCTGAGATTTGCTTAAATTACCTTCATCGGCAAAATCATCCGCCGTGCGGGCGAAGGTGTAGATGACACTGATGGGGCGGCGCAGTCTTTTCGGCAACAGACGGGACGCCACCGGGAAATTTTCATAATGACCGGCAGCCACCGACTGGCAGTGTTGATAAGCTTGTTCAAGATGGGACATGTGCTTATGATAAGCTGACAGCGTGTACGGTCGCTATATTCGGATGAATAAAATATGAAGCAACTCAAAATGCTGGTGACAGGTTTAGTCATTGGACTATGTGCCGGACTCTGGTTCGGGGTTAACTTAGGCAAAGACCAACCGCTATACAGCAATCCGTTTAACAGCGAAAGTTTACAGCAAAAGGCAAAACGCACCGCCGATGATGTCCTGGAAGAAACCAAACGCGTCTTGCGTAAATCGTTGGATTAGTTTCAGTGCAGGCAACTTTCCATATCACGGTTATTATAAGAATAGTTATGCTTATAGTAAGAGTGTATTAAGCGCAGCCAGGCAGACAGATATTCAGTCAGGAATATTTAGCCGGGGTTCACACTTTTAGGGTGTTCAAACTGCGGAAATTTTGGTAAAAGGCTATTTATAAGCTATAGTTACTGAAGACTTATAAAGGCCATTCAAAGCTAAGACAAGTAAGTTTTTGAAAAATAAATAGAAATTACCGCATTTGCTCTACCTCTTTCCTGATTTTACTATTTCAGTATAGAGAAGTTGGGCAAATTTGGCTCAGGATTACGTCATAAGCGTGACGGACAGGAGAGGTTTTAATATGCTGCGTAAGCTGCCCGGATTTTTAACAGCATGCATTTTGATAGTAATGCCCCTGGTTGCCAGTGCCATGGGGTTTGGCAATATTAAACTCAATTCCGCGCTCAATGAGCCATTGAATGCTGATATTGAACTGCTTTCAGCCAGCGTGGACGATGTCAGTGGTTTGACTGTAAAACTCGCTTCCCGCGAAGCTTTTTTGCGTGCCGGTGTTGATCGTCCTGCCTTTCTGACCACCTTTAAGATGGAAATCAAAAGCCGGGCTGATGATACCTATTATATTCACCTGAGCAGTGCTCAGCCGGTACGCGAACCTTTTCTTAATTTCCTGCTTGAACTGAGTTGGTATAATGGTCGCATTCTGCGTGAATATACGGTATTGCTGGATCCCCCCGGTCGGGTAGTAAAACAGCCGGCCGTTATTGCGACTCCCGAAGTCACACAGCCTGCACAGATTGCCAGGGCACCCGAACCCGAACCTGTTCCTACGCCAGCAATTGAGCCTGAACCGGTACCTGTACCGGAATCTGCGCCGGTCGTTAGCGAATTGCCTGCGAAGAAAGAAGTGGTTGCGCCACCTGAGCCGGCGGCAGAAGAGACCGTTTCTAAACCTGAATCCATTCAGACGGCTGCCGAAGTATTGCCGAAGCCTGAGAATGGAACAGAACCTCTGCTGGCTGCTGCCACAGCGGGGGCCGTTGTAGCAGGCGGAAGCAGTGCTTTCAGTGATGATGGCGAGCTGTTCCCGCGTATTCCCCTGACAGACTATCATGAGAATAAGCCTGCACAGGCACCGAAATCTGAATCAATAGCCCAGGGCAAACTGGACTATGGTATTACCCGCAAGGGCGATAATCTCTGGACTGTGGCGAAGAAGCTGCAGGCGGGTGATGAATCGGTCAGTATTTACCAAATTATGATGGCCTTGCTCAAAAACAACCCTGACGCGTTCAGGGGAGGTAACATCAACCGATTAAAAATTGGTCATGTGTTGCGTATTGAAGATCCCGCTATGTTGCAGGCCATGAGTGATAGTGAAGCTCGTGCAGCCTATCGTATTCAAACAGAAGAATGGGAACATTATCATCAGGATCTGGCTGCTGCGGCAAATGCACCGCAGGCAATCGTTGCCGGTGATCTTGGTGCTCCAGCAGACAAGGGTGAAGTTGATAGCGGTGGTGAACTGACTGTCGCTGCGCCGAGCGGTAAAGAACTGACCGCAGGTGAAGGCTTGGCTGATACTGCCTTGAGCGGCGATGTTGCAACGCTTAAAGAAGAGCTGGATCAGCTACGTTCGGATGCTGAAGCGATGGGCGGAACGGATGCGGCACTGAACAAGCAAATCAAGGATATGGAAAGCGAACTAGCTGATATGCAACGAGCTATCTCGGTCCAGGATACAGAACTGGCTGCCGTGCAGCAGATGGCTCAAAAGGCAGATGAAAGCAACAACGAGGAAAAAACGGTTGCGACTGAAACTGCTCCAGAAACGCCTGCGGTAACAGAAGAAAAGGTTGCCACGGAGGAAACCAGTGTAGCCGAGGCGGAAACAGAATCAAAATCGGAACCGACGCCAGCAGCAGTTCAGGAAGCACCAGCGAGTGAGGCAGAAACTGCCGTTGAGACGACTCCAGCAGCCGTGACTAAACCAGCGGTTCAACAAGTTCCCGCCCCTGTTGTTGCACCATTGCCAGTCCCCATCCCTGAGCAGAAAACGGGATTCATGAATACCGTGACCGGCATGCTTGCTACGATTGCGGCTACCCTCAGCGGAATGTTGGGTTCTCTGGCAGGGAATTCCCTGCTGCTTTTCGTAGGTTTGCCGATACTGCTGGTGCTTATTATCCTGATGGCTATTGTTATTCGTCGCCGCAAGCAGGCTCAGGGTGGTTTTCAGGAAAGCATTCTTAGCGGTGAATCGAGTTCGGTGGATGCTGATCAGGCCGAAGCCAAAGAAGAGGAATCCTCATTCCTCAGCGATTTTGCGGTGAGTGGCGCAGGTGCCATTCAGGCAGAAGATAGCGAGGTGGATCCACTTACTGAAGCCGATGTCTTTATGGCCTATGGTCGTTATGAAGCTGCTGAGGAACGTCTGACAGAAGCGATGGAAGATGATCCTTCACGCAAAGAACTGAAACTCAAATTGCTGGAACTCTACAACGCAACCAAAAATCAGACGGCATTTGAATCGACGGCCGAAAATTTTTATGCCAGTCTGGGTGAAAATGCCAATACCGATCCCATGTGGGAAAAAGTGCTTTCCATGGGCAAGGAGCTGGCACCGGATAACCCGTTGTTCACGGGAGATGTGCTTGTACCTGCAGCAAGTGATAGCGCGCCTGCTGAAGATGTCGGAGGCAGTTTGTCTGATAGTCAGGTAATGGACATTGGTCTGGAAACCGGAGTCTTCCAGGCCGAAGAACTGGAGCCGGCAAAAGATGAAGCCAGTGGGCTGGATTTCAATCTGGATCTGGATGATTTATCCGAACCAGAAAAAACAGAAACAGATTTTGTTCTAAATGATGAACTTATTGCAGCTGAAGATTCTGGGTTGGATTTCAATCTTGATCTGGACAGCAATGACTCTGATTCTAATACGGTAGAATCTTCTGAGCCACCCACGGCAGAGATGGAAATGCCGACGGAAGAAACAGATACGGGTCTAGAGTTTAATCTAGATACAGGCCTTGACACGAATGAGGCAGAATCTGAATTGGCCATGGACGCCGATGGACTAGATTTTAAAATTGATGGCGATGATGAAACCAGTGTCGATTTACAGGTAGAAGAAGATAGTACTGGGCTGGATTTGAGTTTTGAGCTTGATGAGCCAGCAGATGCTGTTGCTCAGGATGATAACCAGGATAGTTCGGATCTTGAGTTTTCATTGGACACAGGTGAAGCTTCGCACGATACAGACGAGGTGGTTGGCAGTGATGAAATCGATCATACCATGGTGATTAACCTGGATGATTCTGATGTCGCGATTGCTGAGGATGAGGATACCGCTCTTGATTTAAATCTGGATGATGCAGAAACTCCGGCAGAAGGCAGCACTGAGGATGCGTTGGCTGATGACGTTTTAGCCATTGACCTAGGCGAGAGCCTGGCTTCTGATTCCATTGATAGTGATGGTGAAGATACGGCGGCGGATTTGTCGCTGGATACTGAAGAAACCTCTG
>JAADGZ010000044.1 GCA_013152045.1 Gammaproteobacteria bacterium | reverse complement strand
AAATACTGTGGATTTAGTCCACGTTCTTGACAAAATACCACCGTACTCAAACCACTGGCTTCATCTTTTGAACAAAGACTCCGCCACTCAGATTTTGAACGTCGTTTCTCCGGTTAACTCCTTTTCTGTTATAAAAGAGTACGGTAAATCTCTTACCTCACCTTGTTCATTCAGCCTCTCCCCATCAGGCGGGGGGACTTGGATCCCATTCAGATTGAGAGAAAAATTGACGTGTGAGAATGTATCTACAGCACAGGCTCTTAGCCTCAGGGTGGGCACCATTTCTTCACATGCCCTGATACTCTGATAGCTAATCAGAGCATTGAGAGAGATACAAGGATGGGCGTTCAAACTATATTCTTAAATTTTTTTCTCAGCTTATTTATTGTTCTCCTTTAGGTCGACAGCGAGGAACTGTGCTTTGTTCTCACTGTCCATCTACCTTAGTTACCGAGATAGCGAACTGAATAATGCTCAGGGGGATAATCGCTACAAAATGATATCGGAAATACCGATACTAACTAGCAATAAATATCGTTTGAGTTTTATTATCATTGTCTTATAGTTACATTGTTTATAACGGTAAATGTATTAATTAAGTCGGCGAAAGTCGGTGCAGGGATTGTCGGAGTTTCCCGGAAACCGGCCTTTCTCCAGTCAAGGATGTCCACCACCTGCGCTATGCTCAGGATTCTTGGATTGTCCCTTGCTGTAATTTATCAAGAGGCTCCACACATGAAAAAGAAGTATGAGACACCAAACCTCGATCAGCTGGAAAGTGGTCCCTGGCCAAGTTTTGTTACGGGTTTCAAGCGACTAGCAGAGAAAAACGAAATGATGTCTGATCTGTTGGGTCAGCTTGAATACTCTTACGCGACCAAGAAGGGCTACTGGAAAGGCGGAACCTTATCTGTGCTGGGATATGGCGGTGGCATTATACCGCGCTTCTCAGAAGTGGCCGATAAGTTCCCGGCCTCAAAGGAGTTCCATACGATACGTATTATGCCGCCGCCAGGCATGCATTACGATACCGATATTTTGCGCAAGTTTTGTGATATATGGGATGAACATGGTTCTGGTCTGCTTGCCCTGCATGGTCAGAGCGGTGACATTATGTTTCAGGGCTGTGCCTCGGATAAGGTCCAGGGTGCATTCGATGCGATCAACGAGTTGGGTTTCGATATGGGTGGTGCAGGCCCATCGGTGCGTACCTCGATGTCCTGTGTTGGTTCTGCGCGTTGTGAACATTCCTGCTTTCACGAAGCCGTGGCCCACCGCACGGTGATGAATTCTTTTACGGATGATCTGCATCGACCCGCATTGCCGTATAAATTCAAGTTTAAATTCTCCGGATGTCCCAACGACTGTATGAATTCGGTGCAACGTTCTGACATGGCGGTTATTGGTACCTGGCGCGATGATATTCAGATCAAGCAGGAGGAAGTGCATAATTTTGTAGAAGCCAAAGGCCGACAATATGTCATCGACAATGTCATTACGCGTTGTCCAACGCAATGTATGACATTGAAAGATGATGGCGACATAGATATTGATAATCGTAATTGCGTACGCTGTATGCACTGTATCAATGTGATGACAAAAGCACTTTCACCAGGAAAGGATCGTGGTGTGACTATCCTGGTGGGTGGCAAGCGCACGCTTAAGATTGGCGACCTGTTCGGTACAGTGATCGTTCCCTTCAAGAAATTGGAGAGCGCAGAAGATTACCAAAGTCTTGTGGAACTCGCCGAACGGATTATCGATTTTTGGGCAGAGAATGGCCTCGAGCATGAACGTTGCGGTGAAATGATCGATCGTATCGGCTTCGCTAATTTTCTCGAAGGGGTCGATCTTGAAGTCGATCCTGCGATGGTTGATCAACCCAGAAGTAACCCGTTTATACGGATGGATAGCTGGGAAGAAGAGGCAAACAAGTGGCAGCAACGCCATACGGAAAAAGAAGGAGTTATATAATGAAGCGCAATGTACGCCAGGCGATCGAAAGCGGAGTACCAGATTCATTCTCGTACATGCACCCATTGATGCGTAAAAACTATGGTCAGTGGGACTGGCATGAGCGACCACGGCCTGGTGTTTTGCATCATGTGTCCCTCCATGGTGATGAAATATGGACGGTACGTGCGGGTACACAGAGGCAGATGGATACTGACACTATTCGCAAACTGTGTCAGATTGCTGATGAATATGGCGATGGCTACGTACGCTTCACGATACGTAGTAACATTGAATTTATGCTGGCTTCCGGTGACAGAGTAGCCGCATTGATTGACAAGTTGCATGAAGAAGGTTTCCCGGTAGGGGGGACTGGCAACTCCATATCGATGATTGCCCATACGCAGGGTTTTTTGCACTGTGATATTCCTGCGACCGATGCATCCGGGGTGGCCAAGTCCATCATGGATGCCGTGCATGATGACTTCATCAATGAACGGATGCCCAACCGTGTGCGGTTATCTACTTCGTGTTGCCAGATCAATTGTGGCGGGCAAGCTGATATTTCTATCAACATTCAGCATACCAAACCACCCAGAATCAATCATGATTTGGTCGCCAATGTTTGTGAACGTCCAGCGGTGGTGGCGCGTTGTCCAGTCGCGGCTATTCGACCGACTCTGGTGGATGGTAAACCTTCGTTGGAAGTGGATGAACGGAAATGTATTTGTTGTGGCGCCTGTTTCCCTCCCTGTCCACCCATGCAGATCAATGATCCTGAGCACTCAAAATTAGCAATATGGGTGGGTGGGAAAAATTCCAATGCACGATCTAAACCCAGTTTCCAGAAACTGGTGGTGGCCGGCTTACCAAACAATCCACCGCGCTGGCCGGAAGCCACTGCCGCGGTTAAAAAAATCCTTCAGTGTTACAAGGACGATGCCAAAGATTGGGAACGGCTT
The DNA here is from genome assembly GCA_013152045.1 of Gammaproteobacteria bacterium. Taxonomy (GTDB): domain Bacteria; phylum Pseudomonadota; class Gammaproteobacteria; order UBA6429; family Thiohalophilaceae; genus JAADGZ01. The sequence goes on along the minus strand of JAADGZ010000044.1, from coordinate 3,053 downwards.
GGCGAATGGATTGATAGGATTGGCTGGGGGCGTTTCTTTGAAATGACCGGCTTCTCGTTTACTCGTTATCATGTGGATGACTGGGCGGGGGCGAAATATACGCTCAACCATTCCACACATATCCGCTTCTGAAAAGGGTATGGGTAGAGTAGCAAGCCTTTAAGGCTGTGCAATATAAACGGCAATGGGAGCGGCTAATCGCCGCTCCCAAATACGTTTTCCTGATTCTGTTCAGTCAAAACCGCTTGTCCTGATCTGTTCGGTCAAAACCGTTCGTCCTGAGCTTGCCGAGGACCGTTCACCCTGAGCTTGTCGAAGGGTTGAAAGCTACAAAAATTCAGCCTGAATTGGATTCCGCAGTTTTAAAAAAGAGCAGGTTAAACTAGATAACGTCCACTACTGCCAAGGGCAACTACAATCAGCCCTAAACTCAGATTGACACCGATCAGAAAACGGATGCGGGCCAGTTGTGCGGCGCCTTCCGGCCAGGCTTCGATGATGACGGCTTCTTTTAGTTTTTGGTAGGGAACAAAATAGACAAACAGGTAGATCGCAATCATCAGCAGACCGATGCCGTTCATGATATGTACATAGAGCGGCGCGTGGCCCATGCTGCCAAAAAGCATGAACAACAGGCTATAGCCACTAATCGGCAATACAATGACACAGACCCAGACCCAGGGAAAGAAACGGCCAAAGACCCCCACCCACTGAGCCAGGCGAAGTGGAGGCTCCAGCAGGGAAGCGGCGACCGGGCGCAAACATTGGTGGGCGAAGAACATACCGCCTACCCAGATGACAGCTGTGAGTACATGCAGGCTGAGTAACAGAGGGGTGAGATTCATAGATTAAACCCTAAAAAACTTTTATTTTACTTGAAGTTCCTTGCCAGCGGCATAGTGATTTAACCAGCCCCCCACGCGTTTGACCAGTATTTCTTCCTGATCCCGAAAAAAATGATTGGCACCGGGAATTCGCAGTTGGTAATAGTGTTTATTACCCGCCTGGGCGGCGGCATTGGCGCGGCGTTCCACCGAATCCAGGACGCTGAACAGATCTTCTTCACCGTAAAGATCGAACACCGGGATTTTAATCTTGGCCAGTGAGGTGGGCGTATCCATGTTTTTATTTTGTTTGCTCATACCCATGCCGATACCGACGAAGGCGCGCACATCGTTCTTTTTATGCTGGCTCAGATAATAAGCCCCCATGGTGGAGCCAAGACTGTGGCCGATGATCACGATATTATTGATGCCTTTTGATTTCAGCAGGGCAATGGCGGCATTGATACGTCCGGGAACTTCAGCGAACAGCGGTGCATAATCTATAAAAGAAGCATCATTGTCGAGTATGGGCATTTGGATAGAGAGGGTGGTCCAGCCGTATTCTGGTAATTGTGTGCGCAGGGGAAAGATGATATCCGGCCAGTCGGGATGACCACCCATGCCGTGCAGGAGGATGGCGCCGCCCTGAGCATGAGCCGCCGTCTCTTTGGTGTAGATGCCGAGGAATTTTTCTTTCTGGCCCTTTGCCTTTAGCCAGACCAGTTCGCCGTCGAACAGATTGTCTTTTATTTGTTCTGCCCAGCGTTTTTCCTTGGCCGTGTCACTGGTTGATTTGGCTGCATAGGCTGTGGATAAGCCCGCCAGCAGGCTGAAGATAAGAATAATTGATAAAAGAACGTTATTGCGCATGGTTTCTCCTCGGCAAATAATCGTTTGCAGTAGACAAAATGCTGAAAAATCCTACCCGATCAGGTAAAGTCTGCGCTCAGTTTGCGCCTGACCTGGAGCGGGTTGGCTATTCTAGACAGGAAGTGCGCAAAAAATACAGATTTAAATCAATGAGGCAGCAATTATGGCAGATTTTCTAATCGCTCCTTCCATCCTTTCCGCTGATTTTGCGCGTCTGGGTGAGGAAGTGGACAAGGTACTCAAATCCGGCGCCGACGTCGTGCATTTTGACGTTATGGACAATCATTACGTCCCCAATCTGACCATTGGTCCGTTGGTTTGTGAAGCTTTGCGCAAGCACGGCGTTACCGCTGATATCGACGTACCCCTGATGGTCAAGCCAGTGGATCGCATCATCCCTGACTTCGCCAAAGCCGGTGCGACCTATATTACCTTCCACCCGGAAGCCTCGGAGCATGTGGATCGTTCCCTGCAGCTGATTAAAGAACAGGGCTGTAAATGTGGCCTGGTGTTTAATCCGGCGACCCCGCTGGATATTCTGGAATATGTCATGGACAAGGTGGATCTGATTCTGCTGATGTCGGTGAACCCCGGTTTTGGCGGTCAGAGTTTTATTCCCAGCGCGCTGGATAAACTGCGTCAGGCACGCAAGATGATCGATGACAGCGGTCGGGACATTCGTCTGGAAATCGATGGTGGCGTAAAAGTGAATAATATCCGTGAAATCGCCGAAGCGGGTGCGGACATGTTTGTCGCCGGTTCCGCCATTTTCGGTGCCGCCAAAGATACTGACGCCAATACCTATGATTCCGTTATCGCAGATATGCGGGCTGAATTAGCGAAGTCGGGGAATTAACGCAGAGTGCGCAGAGGCGCAAAGACGCAGAGAAAAGATTTAAGGGATCTGATTAATTCCATTTGCTACGAAGGGCAGGATTAACGGCTTCCATCATTGATTCCTCTGCGTCTTTGCGCCTCAGCGTTCTCCGCGTTTATTATAGTGATATGATTAAAAAACCAAAAATGGTTTTGATCGATGTGGATGGCACGCTGGTGGACAGCGTGCCGGATCTGGCCTTCTGCGTCGACGAAATGATGCAGCAACTGGAGATGCCGATACATGGCGAAGCCAAGGTGCGCGAATGGGTGGGCAATGGCGTCGAGCGGCTGGTGCGCCGAGCACTGGTCGGTCAGCTTGAGGGCGAACCGGATGACGCCCTGTTCGAAAAAGCCTATCCGATCTTTATGGCCCTGTATGCCGAGAACACCAGCAAGCGCAGCCTGCTCTATCCCGGTGTGGAGGAAGGCTTGGCCTATCTGCAACAGGCAGGTTACAAACTGGGCTGTGTGACCAACAAA
>JAADGZ010000238.1 GCA_013152045.1 Gammaproteobacteria bacterium | reverse complement strand
AACCCAACAGGTGCTTTCTTCATCCCCGGATAAAAATATTCTCGCCACAGAGGACACAGAGTAAAAATACCCATAACCTCTGTGACCTCCGTGTCCTCTGTGGTTAATTCTTTCCTATTTGTTGGGCTTCGCTTTACTCAGCCCAACCTACGTTTTATATCGTGGGTGACAGGTAGGTTGGGTAGAGCGAAGCAAAACCCAACAGGTGCTTTCTTCATCCCCGGATAAAAATATTCTCGCCACAGAGGACACAGAGTAAAAATATAACCTCTGTGACCTCCGTGTCCTCTGTGGTTAATTTTTTCTATTGTTGGGCTAATCATCCCTTCCTGCGCTGGCTTCGAACCAGCAATAGACCGAGGATAAAGAAGACAATAGCAACGCCCGCCGGCACCCCATAAACTTTCACCGCATCCAGCTCAGGTGGTAACAATAACCAGTACCAACTGGTTAAAGTATGCCGAGAGCCTACTTCACCGTTGTTGCCATCCCAGTTAGCGAAAGAGACCGGGGTAAACTGACCTTCATTGAAGCTGATTTCTCCAGAGTTTTCACTGGCCTTGCGTGGACGTTTCATTAGCACGCGCCACTGACCATCTTTCCACAGACCACTGGCCGTCACACCTGTAGCCGCTGTATTCGGTTCCAGCTTTTTATCCGGCCCACTGGCGGTGAATACCACCGTTTTTGCCGGCACCGGTGGTTCAACGCGTCCAGCATTCCAGTACCAGATAGACGTATTGTTTTTTGCATCACCGTGTCGATACAACGGTTTGGAAACTACCGGTCTGGTTTCAAATGCACCTTCTTTGGGGAACTGCATGGCAAAAGCATCGGAGTACATTTTTTTACTCTGATCATGAATTTGAGTGGCCACTTTTTCACCTGGCCGACTGTCAGTACGATCATTCAGTTCCAGTAAGAAAGCAATCTCATCATCATTGTAAATAACGCGCACAGTCACAGCATCAGACAGGGGCGTAAACAACCGATCATCTTTAATTATATTGGGAACCATACGCATGGTTTCTGCTTCAGCCTGACTCCAGCGTTCATCATCAATGCTGTCGGGCAAAGCATCACTGACTTTCATGGCCCGAATAACACCATCGCCAATGGGGCTGGATTTTTCACGTAGCGAATATACATAGTTGGCTACGTGCCAGCGATCTTCCAAATTTAGTGGATCTTTATTGCCCTCTTCTACTGCACGGTGCGCAGGCATGGGCGTACCGAGGATACCAATAGATAACCGCTGATATATTCTTTTAATCGTTTCATCGCGGGAGTTTTTGCCCTCAACCTGGGTAATGCGCCATGTCCAGGGTTTGGTCAGATCGCGTGGCCACAAACGATAGCCCCAGTCATCCTCCAGCTTTTTCCCGGAAGTAATATTGCCACGCCCTTCAGAACCATGGCATTCCCTGCACAGTTTGAATGCCTTTTTCCCTTTAGCAACAGATTCCTCACTATAGGCAACCTGGCCATCGAGTGGCTCGACATCAGTAATTATTTGAAAATCATCTTTCAAATAATGGCCGTCTTCATCAAAAGACTCATCATCTGCTTCATCCGGTGACCAGGTGGCGGTGGTATCGAATCTTTTAATTATGGGGATGAGTTTTTTAATGTCTTTATCCTTTAACAAACTCGCCCATCCAGGCATACCCGTGCCGGTTAAACCATGTTTGATAGTGTTAAATAAATCTTCATCTCTCGGCGGCAATGTGCCTGGTGAAGTTTTGTATTTAAACAATCCCAGGCTGAAATCACGCGGTTTCGGATACATGAATTCTGCAGCCAGACCATCACCCATACCGGTTTCGCCGTGACAAACTTCACAGCGAAATTTATAAATTTCTTCACCGCTCATATTTTTACGTGCAGCCAGAACCTGATCTTTCATACCAGAAACTGCGGCAGATATTTCCTGATCCCACATGCGTGGCACCTGACCGACATAGTCGTAAAGGAAGGTGATAAGGTTCCACACGTCATCCTCGTCCAGCATTTCATGCCACACCGGCATAGCAGAATTCCAGGGCGTACCTTCTTTGGGCAGGCCTGGACCACCCGTGGTGATTCGCCAGAACAGAAATGCTTCCTGTAACTGGGCAATCGTACCTACATCCTGAAAATTGGCTGGCAACGGATTAAAGCCTTTTGCAAAGGGGCCGTCACCATCAAGCAGGTCGCCATGGCAATAGAAACAGTTCTGGTAATATTTTTCACGCCCCGCAGTTACCGCTTCATTGTAAAGATTTTTTGCCGCTTTGGGATCAGATTTTAGTTTTTCTATCACTTTCGTGCGAACAGGATTTTCAAGTGTGCTCAAATTATAGGTCTTACCAAACACTTTTAGTGACGAAGGCGGCGCCGGATGCACCTGGCGCAGCTCAACAGGCGAATCAAAATTCGGCTTAACCATAGAGTATGTGGTGTAACCAATAATGCCCGGAATGACTATCAAAAAAGCCCAGCGCACCGCAGACAAACGATCCTCGCGCAATACCGCAAGGATGGGACGGTTAAATTCAGCCCAAACTTTGTCGTCGAAAGAAAAGAATAGCAACACTCCAATCAGAGTGATGATCATGTATTGAATTAACAACGAAGTAGGTAGCACCGGCGGAAAGGCATTGCTATAAACCAAAAACGCCACAACCATGACGATAACCGCCAACCAGAAAGGAGAGACTTTGGAACCTTTCATATTTTTTCCTGACCCTGCATTTTGTTTAATTTACTTCCAATATTTTTAATGTTTTCTTTCATTTACTATTGGCCAAAAATTTCACCATCATTTCCAGTTCCTTCGCCATCATGCGATCAGCAAAGTCTGCCGGCATAATTGGCGGATAGCCTTCGGCAATCACCGCATTAGGATCAACAATACTCTGACGAATTTGCGCTGCGCTTAATCTTGCGCCAATATTTTTCAAACTCGGCCCCAGTTCTGCGCTGCTGTCAAGAACAGCGTGACAGGCGCTACAACCGAATTTGCCAATCGCTTCTTCTGCAGTTGCAGCAACACTGGGAACAGCTTCTTTAGTGCTGGGCGCAGGCGCCTCGCTGGGCAATGCAACTGTCACTTCGCCACCGTCTTTAGCCTGCAGGAAGGCAGTAACCGCATCCATTTCTACATCAGTTAACTCAATTGGCGCCTTGTTAACAGCCGGCATGGGGGACTCGGTATCCTTGCTTCCTTTTTTGCCAAAGCCCTTTACCACATACGCACCAGGATCAACCATGGACTCATGAATATACCCGGCAACATCAGTTGCCGAACCCTTGTAACGTTCATCTGCCAGATGCTTTCTGGAAACTTCATTCATGTCAAGATGGAGAATATCAGGCGCACGCCCCATATTGTTATGACATAAAGTACAGGTACCCTTGTTTTTGAAAATGTCTTCGCCCAGGGCAATAAATGAATCCATGGTCAACGCACCCAAATCCACCTCCTTATCCTCCGGGGCCTGACCTTCTACCTGCGGCAGAAGATTCGCAATACCGGTAAATATCAGGGCCATACCCAGACTAAATGCTAAAACTTTTACAATCGTTGGCATGCTTACTCCAATTATTTATTTTTCACCACAGAGTGCACAGAGGACACAGAGAAAAAAACATTTATAGTGTTACGCACGCAGTGCGCAGGAAAAACTCTGTGCCCTCTGTGGTGATATTTTTAAGCTGATGCAACAGGTTTTACCTGCCTGGACTCGCTCAAAGATGCAATCCAGAAGATGAACAACACTATTAACACAAACGATATCGTGGCAATCGTCATCATATTACCGGCATGACCAATGGCTGGTATATAGTTATCCGGCGAGTTGTCCTTCATCACGGTATATACATGCCAGTGAGTTTTTACCGATGAGCGCACATAACCCATCAGCGCCATTAACCAGGTAAATGCAATCGGCAAAGCAAACAGCGCATATTGTGCGCGGTTGCTGACCTGGCCCCACTTTGACGGAAGGGTTTTCGCACCCTTAAACATGAGACTGTCGATGGTGACGCCGGCTATAATGACGATCAGGGTTGAAACCACCTGCATTACACTGGAACCAACTTTATAAACCGTGTTGGTAAAATAACCGTAATAAATGCCGGCGAAAATTACATTAGCAATAGCGACAACATAAATAGTCACTAATAGTGCATTCCCCAATCCTGCCCAGGCCACGGTGACTTCCTTGTCCGAACGACGATATAGCTGGAAGGAAAGAAATGTCGCAATCAGCATTAAATTTACCGCGATGTTTTTTGCCGGCATTATGCCCAGCGGTCCCAGCATAGGATGATGAGAACCACCCAGCGCTGCTGTTTCTTTTGCTGTAAGAATTAATGTATGTGGTGTAACCCAGATAAGGAAACAGACGACCAGGGTCACCGCGATATATTTGATTAAATACCTGTACCGTTCAGAACCATCACAACGTGACATCCCTGACCAGAGATAATAGTTAGCCGCCAGTAATATGGTGCCGATTAATACTGCCTGGACTATGAACAACCAGGCGAGAATCCCGCCCATGGCGGTAATACCCATTTGCTGGGAATAGGCATAAACCTCGGCCATCAACCAGTAACCCGCAAACGGTAAGGGTAAAAAAGCCAGGATCGCAATAAAATTGGCTGTATAGCCCATCCAGTCGTAGTGAGCCTTGAGCTCTAAAGATTTGGCACTGAGGAACTTATAAGCAGCATAGGCGCCAACTACCGCACCACCAAAGGCAATGTTCGCCACAAAACGATGCAGATTGACTGGATTCCATAGCGGGCCACGCATAATTTCCCAGATATTGCCTGTAACTGCTCCAGCTTCATTAACCCCGGATGGCGCCATCATAAAGGTAGCCCAGGCATTGGCAATGAACAGCAAGGTAGTGCCCACTACATTCAATAGTATGCCCAGACTTAGATGTATATATTTTTTATTGCCATAACGCAGGCTGTTCCAACTGTAATAATAGATATATAAAATTGCACTTTCGGCAAAAAACAGGAAGGCATAAACCAGGGTCTGGCCACCAAAAACCCGCATCATATAGCCCATGAAGTCCGGATATAATAAAAACAATGCAAAGGCTAATGTGCCACCAAACAAGGCGGTCAGTGAGTATGCAGTCATACTCACTTTCATGAACTCATGCGCCATGTCGTCATAACGATCATCGCGATTTTTTACACCAATCCATTCGATCACAGTAACGAATAGCGGAACCGCCAGAACAAACGCCGCCAGGTACAGATGCATTTGCGCTATAACCCAGACAATAGAGCGGGAACTCATGCCCAGTAATTGTGGATAATCCTCGCGTTTAAGCTTCGGCGCACCTTTCAGCTCTACGGCTTCTTCCGCCACGGTTTCTGAAGCATGGGCGGCATCCACAAAACCAATACCACTGCTGGAATCCGGAACATTGCCGATAAAAAACAACAGCATGGCCAGCAAGGCCAGTATCCAGAAACGTGTCTGCCATCTGCTCTGTGTTGTAGATCTGGAAATAAGTCGCGTTAGCATAATCAACCTGTTTAGCTATATTGTTTTGTTTTTACTCTCTTTTTCCCTGCGGCCGCAGAGAATCCAGAAAATACAAATGTTTGACGAGGCGACGGATTCTCAACCAGAAAACTCGTCATCAAGCGTTCACTGCGCTGGACTCATGTTGAAATTCAGGGGTAAGCCTTGAACGGCCATGATCCCCTGATCCATCATGTAGAACACCACCAGAGTCACGGCAATAGCGATAAGCCAGTCTTTCGGTGAGCTTTTTCCTGAGTCGTTCATGTTTTTTCCTGATGATTTTTCGTGGTTTATTCGTAGCTTAATGGTGTGGCGCAACCCCATGGGGATAAATCACCAACCACCACATAAACACCAGAGAAGCGACAATTACGCCACGGAACAACCACTTTCCCCAGGTCGCATCCTCAAGGGTTGAATAATCTGTATCAGTTTGCTGGTTGTCCATTTGAGAGCTCCAGATGAGTTTAGAGCTACAGGCAAAGCAACCACCATGCCACATAGCTGAAAACACATATTTGTGCACTTACCACGCGGGTATTCCTTAGATGGCAGCCGTAAGACAACTCTTTCACTGAGCCCATTTCAACTCCATGATTGAACATTTTGTTCAGTATTTTTATTCCTGCATGTACGGATTATTCAGATATAGGCCATTGAACGTTTCGTTTCATTTACATGCTGGCAGGAGTCAGATATTGGCTGGATTATTTAA
>JAADGZ010000091.1 GCA_013152045.1 Gammaproteobacteria bacterium | reverse complement strand
TTGCCCTTTTCCATAATCAGCTCATGGGCGGCATAACCTTCAATTACAGTAATGGAGGGTGACTGGCGAACAGCGGCAATCAGGGCTTCCATGATTTTAGCGCCGGCCATATCGCCTTTCACCCGCACGATGCGGTGGTGAGAGTGTGCAGCTTCACGGCTGAATGACAGTTTTCCTTCAAGGTCACGATCAAAGGGGACGCCATATTGCAGAAGGTCATTTATACGCGCCGGGGCCTCGCGGGCCATCAGCAGGGCAATATTCTCGTCAACAATGCCTGCGCCAGCGGCAATGGTATCTTTGGCATGATTGTCAGCCGTATCACCTTCACTGATGGCGGCTGCAATGCCACCTTGTGCCCAGGCGCTTGATGCACCTTCACCGATGGGGGCTGCTGCAACGATCGTAACGGGCAGGGGGGCAAGTTTCAGGGCCGTGAATAATCCGGCCAGCCCTGCACCAACAATAACGATGCCCGAAGAGGTTTGTGGTAATGTCCTCAACTCACCCCTCCGGTACTTAGTTGTTTCTAATTGTTCAGGTTGATCATGCGCTCAACTGACAAACGCGCGCGGGCTGCAACTTCAGGATCAACGGTGACTTCATCACGCATATAGAGCAATGAATCCAGAATTTTGGGCAGGGTGATCTGTTTCATATGCGGGCACAGATTACATGGCCGCACAAACTCAACGCCCGGTGTTTCAACAGCGACATTGTCACTCATCGAACATTCAGTCACCATGATGACTTTTTGCGGTCTTTTGGTTTGTACCCAGTCAATCATGCCGCTGGTTGATCCGGTGAAATCCGCTTCGGCCAGCACGTCGGGCGGGCACTCGGGATGCGCAATAATGCGGATGCCGGGATCAGCTTTGCGGTAGTTGCGCAACTCTTCAGCGGTGAAGCGTTCATGCACTTCGCAATGGCCTTTCCAGGCGATGATTTCAACGTCAGTCTGGGTGGCGACATATTTGGCGAGATATTCATCAGGAATGCATAGAACACGATCAACACCGAAACTTTCAACCACCTGCACGGCGTTTGATGAGGTGCAGCAAATATCCACTTCAGCCTTTACCTCGGCAGTGGTGTTGACATAGGTGACGATGGGTACGCCGGGATATTTTTCACGTAACAGGCGCACGTCAGCCCCGGTGATTGAATCAGCCAAAGAACACCCGGCAGACTGGTCGGGAATAAGGATGGTCTTGTCAGGATTGAGCAGCTTTGATGTTTCCGCCATGAAATGCACACCGCACTGAACGATGATATCAGCGTCTACTTTGGTGGCTTCCTTAGCCAGCTGCAGGCTGTCCCCGCTGATGTCGGAAACACAATGAAAAATTTCAGGGGTCTGGTAATTGTGGGCCAGAATGACAGCATTGCGCTTTTTCTTCAGATCATTAATAGCCTTGATATAGGGGGCAAAAAACGGCCATTCCACTGATGGAATAACGTCTTTAACGCGCTCATACATCGGTGCCATCTCTTTTGCCAGAGCATCGTTGTATTCAAGTTCAGGCCTTTCAAGGATACCGAATTTTTCAGCAGCACTGTTTACAGCGGCCTCACTGGTTGGCGTAATTGCGATATTGTCCATAATAACCTCCATGGCCGCTTGTCGGGGGTCTATATATGCTCATTTTGAGCATATATAGGGTATTAAAACATCCGGCTGAATCAGCCGGCCACACACATTCTGTCTCACAATCCGACAGACATGCTTTTATAGTCTAAATATAGATGTTTTAATTTGGTATTACCAGTCAAATAACAAAATTTCCTCGCATGTGCTAAAAACCATGCTTATGTTGATAAGACACTTGATCTCTTAATGGACTACAAAGACGGGATTTGATTATGCGTAAATATATCAGCTTCATAACTTTTTTCAGTGTTCTCATCCTCCCGGGAATAGCGCTTGCGGCTTCCGATAAAGATATGGAGAAGGAGTGCAAAACCGTAGCGAAGGCGATGCTGGAAAACACCGAGACTTTCAAATTCATAGACGCCAAACCCGCCAGCAGAGATCAGAACAAGGGTGTTACCATTCAATACACCGGCACCGAAGGCGGATTTAATGCCAAATTATCGTGCTTTTATGCGAATGGCGAAATCTCCAAATTGCACCTGGAGGCCACACTGAAAGATGGTGAAAAAATCAACGAATATCTGGCTGATTTTCTGGTGGATCAAGTTAAAAAGGATATCAAATCGAAGTAATCAACCCCAGATTATTGCGATCACCTTTCAACCACATTTGTTTTATTTTCCAAAATTTAAACCATAGCGCCGTTTGAACCGTAACTGACTGGTAGGTAAATTTTATCAGCAGTTGGAGGTTTTTATGGTCGATGTGGTTTCCGGGGTGGTTGAGGATGAAAAACCATCTCTCATCTACCGCCAATCCATCTGGACACGGGTGACTCACTGGATGTGGGCGGTGAAGCGGGCAGTCGCCAGCTCCGTGCTTTTCCGTCATGGGTGATCCTGCCTGCATCATGAAAAAAACGCGCCGAAGCTGGATGTGGCGCCCCCTTGCGTCTGCGTGTTGAGCGGCAGCTTGGCTATAAACATGCCAAATAAGTGCACTCGATCACACTGATCTCATCTTTTGCTGATATTGGCGGTGGCAAGGGCGGGTATTGGGAAGATAACGGTTATGATTGGTATGCCGGTATATGATTAAGTCAGAAAGGTCCAATTTGGAGCGCCCCAGAGGAGGCGCTCCAAATTGGCCGGGATTTATTGCAGGAAAAACCCGGCGATGATCAATCCACTCAGGATAGTGGAGCCCACAACTGTTGAGATCAGCGTGTTGCCGCTCATCGTTATGTTGCGACTGCTTAACAGCGCACCAAGTGCGACGAACAGGATCACATCGAGCAAGCCATGGGTAATCCAGTGGTGCCCGGTGAGCGACACCATTAAATTCAGCACACTCTCGTTACTTTCCTTGAGAACAACGAGTAATGCGCTCAAAATGCTGGTGATGGCATAAGAAATACCATAGCCAGTGACCCTGGCGCTGGCGGTTTCCGCCATATTTGTGTTACTTGTGGTCATATTCCTAACTCCTTAAAGCTGTTTGGCGAGCAGGGCGACCTTGACGCCCATGTTGATAAATGCACCTGCTCCTTCCATTGAGAGACCCATGAGGACGACCAATGCCGATGTCCACAGAACAAGTTTACGCGTGACCTTTTTCTTAACGACATCACCGTATGCAGCTATCGGCAGGAATGTGCCCAGCAGCAGTAGCATCAAGAAAAGATGCTCTTTGGTTTCCATGAAGAAACCATGGGCGAAAGGCCACGGGCCAGCTTTGATCAAAGCTTTGTCACCACCGTAATAGATAACGTACCAGTAGCCTCCAACGATGTAGGCCAGCCAGATAAGAATGGCCGACAGTACACTTGCGTTCCGAAGACGACCAATGTTTGCATCACTGGCATTTAAGGCTTCAACGAATACCCAGACAGCAGCGATCATGGCGAGAACGCCGAATGTGGGATGGAGCATCAAAATCATCTCTTTAGACATTTTATGTCTCCTTTCTATGTTTGTTTGGCGGCAAGTTGTGAGCCACCTGTGAGTTTGAATACCAGTGCTGCGGCAACCCCGAAGAGTACTTTGGAGGCCAGGCTGGTTGTGTAAGGAACCAACGTGACGAACTCAGGATTGATCACCGGTAAAATGATGAAGAAATTTATTGCCCATACACAAACCAGCAGTCCGACGACAGCAATTGGTTCCAGAATAGCCGGAGCCCTGGCTGGTAATATGGATCGGATGAAAATGGAAATTGCAATTCCAAGTATGATTGCCAACCCCATGTGAACGGCAATGCCAAGTGGCACAGCAGCCATTGGTGCGCCCATTTGTGGAAACACCGTTTGGGTAACGCCGCGAGCAACAGCTGCGGCCTCACCACCGGAGAGATATTTGTATAAGGCAATCCACGTAATTTCAGCACCACCGCCAACAAGGCCTGCAATGGCGCCGACTGTCCACATCCGTAAAGATCCAGAGTGGTGTGATGTCTTAGGTTTTATAAGAAACATATCAATATTCACCTCTCGATTTTGCGCTTGCAAAGCCTTCGGCAGTACCAGCGGAGTATTCCCCCATGGTTTTTCTATATCGCGGTAAACAAAGTTAGCTATTGATCCATGTCAAAAAGGTTGGTCATAACAGCTATGACCAAATGACATGAGCTTCTTATTGTTCAGAACATAAATGCCGGGAATTCTTATTAAAAATAATCGGGCAGATGATGGCTGGCTGGAAATAATGAACGACGATAATTAATTTTTTTGTGCCTGGTTGCTTACCTTGGCGAGAGCTAATTTGAGTGCATTTTCAATCTCATATCGTTCGGCCCCCCTTATGTCTGTAAGATCAATTTTCAGGTTTAGGCGATCGGTATTCTGATTGAGAACGTCAGTGCTCTGATTAGTAGCTGTGCCGTAGATATTGGCAATTTCATAGGGTATAATTTTACGACTAATGCCTTTAAGAGAAATTTCGTTCATTTGTTTGGCATGAATTATATTCTGGACCAGAGAATAAGTCTCAAAGCTGATAACTATTCCACCCGGGCTGGCGATTGATTCAAGTCTGGCCGCCAGATTTGCTTCTGCACCGATGATTGTATAGTCCATGCGATCGGTACTTCCGAAGTTGCCGACATTACAATATCCGGTATTTATTCCCATTCGAACAAGGAAAGGTTTTTCAATACCACGCTGGCGCCACTCCTGGTTGAGGCTGACCATTCGTTGCTGCATGGCAATGGCCATTTTAACACACTCCTGTGCATCCTGGTGGGCTCCTTTCGTTTCCGGATCGCCAAAGAATGCGAGGATTGCATCACCAATGAACTTGTCAACGGTTGCGCCGTGCTCATGCGCTATTTTTTCCATCTCGGTAAAATATTCGTTCAGGAGAGAAGTGAGCTCTTCAGGCTGAAGGCGTTCGGATGTGGCGGTAAAATCCTTGATATCGGAAAAGAAGATTGTCAGTTTTTTTCGTTCGGTTGAAATAACGACATCACGCTCGCCCCGGAAAATGGACTTGTAGACTTGCGGTGACAGATATTTGGAGATTTTCATTGAAACGGACGCCAGAAAAGAATTGGCTTCTTCAAGGTCGGTATTCAGGCGGGCGTATTGCACAGCCTGACGCCACTGCAACACAACAAATGAAAATCCAATTGTGCTTGCCAGTAGCAGGTAGATCAATAAATATTTGAAAGAAAAGATATTCGCCGCTATCGGTTGTTCCACACGGATTGACTGGATGCCGCGAACATCACCGACCTTCCAGTCCTTTTTTGGACTTAAGGGGTGGGAGTTGTGGCACGCCACGCACGATTTACCCATGATGACTGGCACTGCCATGTTTATCTGGCGACGTAAGAGATTTCCGGTAATTTTGATCAGGCGATCATCAGGGTTTTTCGATTCTCGAAATTGCTTGATGGCAGAGGTTTCAAAAGGGGTTAACTCGCGGCTTTCCCGATTGGTAAAAACATAGTCGGAAAGGAAGCTGTATCCGATTTTGCTCTGCTTTTTCCCTAGTAAATTTCCAAGTTCGATTGAAAGTGTAGCCGGTATGGGAATGCCACCGGCAACCTCTTTATAGTTATGTGTAGGTGTACTCCTGCCCTGGTTGTTGAGAATTCTCCCAACGACATTTCGCGCGTAATATCCGCGAATTTCTGTAATCATTTTATTGAGATCAACTGCTTGCCGGGTCAAGGCATCATTCGATAAGTGTTTCAGGTCTAACCACACAGCCATAGGAAGAAAAACAAGGGCCAAAATAACAACAGCGGCAAGCCATGCGGGGCGCTTCATAAAGGCATGCCCCACGCGATCGATAAGACTGAGAATATACCCGTTCTGGCGTCCAATTGAGTTCGCTGCAGTGTCGACTGTGCGCTGAGTAGTTTTCACTTGCTGTAGTCCTTTCAATAAATACGCTGAATGTCG
>JAADGZ010000294.1 GCA_013152045.1 Gammaproteobacteria bacterium | reverse complement strand
AAACTTTGCCGCAAAGAAACCTGAGTAATTTAGTGAACGTAAAAATTCACCTTCTAAGAACATGGGTTTTCATCTGTTTTGTTTTCATCAGAAAAAAACATGATAAAAATCTTGCCGGTATTCTGTTAGCCTAACCTGAATAAACCACAAGATAAGTACCTTCACGAAATAATTTTCTGCAAAATGCGCAGAAAATTATTTCTCAAGGTACTAAAGATGCTCTCTTAGTTTAAAATAAACGTCATCTGTTTATTAACCCCAGTAAAATAAATACATGCGCCATACCACTCCCCGCCAGTACCAGCTTGTTGAAACCTGCTTACAGGAAAAACTGGATAATGGCACGACCCGCTGTCATCTATGCCCGTGGCGTTGCAAAATTGGGCATGGGCAACGCGGCTTCTGCCAGGCACACGTCAATCGTGATGGCACACTATATAACTTATCCTACGGTATTTTATCCGCGATTGAAGTCGGCGCAATTGAAGACAAGCCGGTGAAGCACTATCGTCCAGGAACCCGCATCATGTCAGTGGGAAGTTATGGCTGTAGTTTCCGTTGCGGCGGTTGTCATAATCTGGATATTTCATGGGGCGTAACCGCGCTTGATGAACTGGCAAAAGGCCAATCTACCGACGCCTGGGTAGCCCCGGAGACGCTGGTTGATGCGGCTCTGCGTGCCGAGGTGCAGGGGATCGCCTTTACCTATTCTGAGCCTGCGGTCTGGCTTGAATATATTATTGACGTCAGCCAGCTGGCGCATGCAGCCGGACTCTATACTGTGTATGTTTCCAATAGTTATATTACCGATGAGGCGCTGGAACTGGCTGCGCCGCATATTGATGTCCTGTGTTCTGACATCAAGAGCCTGCGTGATGATTTTTATCAGGATATCTGCAAACCGGCAAAGGTGGATCAAGTGCTGCATTCTATTAAAAGAGCCCGCGAACTAGGTGTGCATGTGGAAACGCGAACGAATATTATTCCCGGCAAAAATGATAGCCCTGATGAGCATTATCGTATCGCCTGCTGGATTCGTGACAATCTAGGCGCAGATAGTCCCTGGCATATTACAAAATTCTTCCCGATCTATAAATTAAGCCACCTGCCGGAAACGGACGATGCAATGCTGTTTAGTGCACAGGATGCTGCGCTACGTGCCGGACTAAAACATGTTTACGTGTATAATGATAAGGGTTGTGACTGTGCGCAACAGAATTCGCCGATTGATATTTATCTCAATGGCAGCCGGGAACAGATACACCAGCTTAAAGTATGCGCTGCTGACTGTTGTGGCGATGATGGTGTATTATTGAAAAAATACGAACAGACATAAATGATCCTGCCACTTACGGCAGGCTCTTGAATTAAAAACAGATCAAATTTTTGAAAACAGAACGTCGAGGTTGATTATGACAAGAATGGTACAGTGTGTAGTGTTAAAAGAAGAAGCGGAAGGACTGGATAAACCTCCACATCCGGGGGATTTCGGTCTACGTATTTATGAAAATGTTTCCAAGCAAGGTTGGAAAAAGTGGCTGGAACGACTGACCGTCATCATCAACGAAAATGGTCTGTCAACAGCCGATGTGCGCAACCTTGAGTTGATTGAAAAACACATGCTGGGCTTTCTCTTTAATGAAGGTGATTATGGCCAGATGCCGGCGGGGTTCCATGAAGGTGCTGGCGGTAAAAAATAAATCAGCCTCATTGTCGTTGTAAACGGATGGCGGGAGCAACGACAAAATTCAATTTCGCATGAGCTTCGCGTAACGCTGCAATAACGGCATCCGGTGTCTTGGCACGAGCAAAAATATAACCGGGATACTGATTACCTTCGGGCAAAGGAATGAGTTCATGTCCCTCGCGAATGATGATGTCGATGCTTTCAATATATTTAACTTGTCTCGCTGCTCCCAGCCCCTCAACCCGCCTTAAAATACCCGCCTGTTTGATCGGGATCATCATGACTCCCCGCGCATCCTTCAGTGCTTGTGTCGGGATCGTTTGCCCCATGGCCAGCGCCAGGGTCAATTCTTCAAGATTAAAATCGCTCTGATCCAGGCTACTAGCACAGTCACCGCCAATAGTGCGGCAAGCAACTTCTAGTATCCAAACATCCTTTTCATTGATTCGAAGTTCGGCATGTACCGGGCCGGTGATCAGACCATAGGCCCGACAGGCTTCGGCCACGCGCAGGTTAATTTTTTCCTGCATAGCGGCAGGTAATTGCGAGGGTGTGACATAAATGGTTTCTTCAAAGAACGGCCCAGTGAGGGGATCGGGCTTGTCAAAAACAACCAGGCTGGTCAAGACACCGTTGTCCAGGAAGCCTTCATAGGCCACCTCGACACCATCGATATATTCCTCAACCAATAGGTGTTGCTGTTCGAAGACATCACCTGAATTTACAATGATATTGCGAATACGCGTAACTGCTGCATGAAACTCTGCAGAGTTATTGACCCGAATGACGCCTCGGCTAGCCGATAGATTAAGCGGTTTAATAACACAGGGCCAGCAAATATCACTGATCTGTGAATTCAGACTGTGCTCAAGTTTAATTAACCAGTGACGGGGAACCACACAGCCATGCCGGGCAAGGTGCGCTCGGGCCAAATCTTTACGTCGGGTTAACCTTGCCGCTGCAGGGGGGTTATGGGGCAAACCAAGTTCAGCCGCTGCATGTGCAGCCAATTCCACCGTGCTGTCATCACTACCCAGGATAGCGACAAAGGGTGTTTTTGCCGCCTGTCGCAAAATATTGTCTAGGGCGCTATGCAGATTCTCGAAATCAACATGCAAGCCATCATGAACTTCCGAGATCAGTGAATATTCGCCACGGGAGGCAATCTGCACAACCAACCCCATGCGTTGGGCAGCCTCAAGATAGGGCGCAATGCGGTAGCTGCCAGGCTGGGCGATAAGAAGTATACGCGGAGCGATATCGGCAAACCGTAGCAAAAAATGAAGACTAAATTAGATTGCCACAGGAAACAGCCTACTTAACCAGCTGAGCCACAGCCACCACAACTACCGCCACCACCCGTATTGGCGAAAACATTCTTGAAGACGAAGCTCTGGTTGAGACCTTCCGTCTGATAGTCGATTTCCACACCCTCAAGGAAGCTCAGTGCGACCGCATCAACATAAATTTTTATATCATCTTTTTTTAGCACCGCATCAAAAGCACTGGGGCGGTCAACAAAAGTCATACCGTATGTCATACCGCTACAACCACCACCGGAGACAAAAATACGAATACCGTCAACACCTTCTTCGTTATTTATAATCGCCAGCATTTGTTTGGCTGCGATGGGGGACACCTTGATTTCATCCGTTAACTCATTCTTAAACTGTACTTCGGGCATAATTGGCTGCCTCCTGATTATCAATTTGGTTTGACGCAAAGAATACTTTACGCCGGTTATGCGATATTAACATATTTTTTAGAATCGGCACTGGCTGCGTAATAATTTCCAACAACCGCACATAGTGTTAATGGTGTCCGTGGCAGGAAGGAAAAACATAGTAATAACAATATGTTAACCATGCATTCTTGTGATGTTTGGGTGTCTTTTCTGAGAACCATCATTTACCAAGCATTTACCGAGCTTGTTGGCCAACATTATGCGGCCTGACAAAAAGCTGGCTGAATTTCTACACCTAATATTATACATACCTTTGTAATTTATGTGTCTCGGGATGAAAAAAGTACCCATATCAATGATAGATGATTACTGTCGTAAATTTATGCACACCATTCATGTGGTAATCATGGCGCGTACCTTAAACAAAAAAACACTAGTATTGAATCACGGCATCTCAAAGAAACTCTGCAACTAAAAATGCATTCCCCGCAGCAAACTACGGGGAATGATGGCTAACGAGATTCAATCATCCCAGGCGCCGTAACCGGGAATATTAATTTCCCGTTCATTAAAAAAGCCCTGCTCTGCACGTCGATGACAGGCATTGCAATTACTCAGACTGCCGACTTTGTCATTGCCCTTGATCATGCGCTGTGGAATTTCGTTATGTTTATGTCTGAAATAGGCCAACTCAGTGATGCGAATGGGCACATCATCCCCGTTTAGCGAACGCATAATACGTCCGGAGCGACGATAGCTGGAATGGTCAGCACTGTGCAAAAGCAGATATTCGGTTAATTGCTTTTGCACATCTGCCTCCAGCTCAGCGTTATCATCAAAATGTTGATCGAGATGTGTCATGATCTTCTTCCAGGAACGCGCAGGTAACAGGCCAGGAGGATAGGCTAGATGGCAACTGCCACACTCTTCCTGATACTGAGGATTGCTGACTGCCGCAACATCCCTTTGTTTCTGCAGAAAACGCCAGCTATTTTCATTTCCCTCATCGCCGTCATCATCGGCCATACAGCCCGAAGCCAGCAGACTCAGTGTTAGTAGTAAAGTTAAAGTCTTCATGATCAACTCCTTAAAGTTAAAGGTGATTATTGGGATTGCAGATAACGCAGAATATTGCCTTTTTCCTGGGCCGTGCATTTACGACCCAGCGTCCATTTACAATTGCGCAGCAACCATTTTTTTACTTTGCGAATATCCGTCAAACGTTCTGCATTAACCGAAGGCGCAAGAGGATCAATATGTTTTCCAGTGCGCACATGCTTACCGGGCTTGCGCAAATTTTTACTATGACAGCTGGTACAATTGTGCAGCTTTCCCGTTTTGGGATTTTTAAATGACTGATGCCAGAGTTTCTCTCCGGCTTTGCCGTCAAAATCATGTGCACCCTGTTGGCGATAGTTTTGCAACAAACGATCAACCGTTGAGGTATTGACCGCAAACACCGATGAAGCAGACAGACCAAATATTAAAAAAATGTACAGGGGGTAGTTCATAGCTAAACCTCATAAGTTATCATTAATCAATCCGTTTATTTCCACTAAACATGGCTCGCACAAGATTCTCTTTGTGCAACAGGCTTTCAAACAGCACACCACCAACATGGATGAACACCAGCAACAAGGTGAAATTGATAAAAAACTCATGCAGTCCTTCAAAAATTTCAGCCCATGTTTCACCGGCATGACCAAGCCAGATCGCCAGCGGCCCGGCAGTGTCACCTGCGCCATACACTGCCAAACCAGTAACAGCCGTCAAAACCAGAGAGACAAGCAGTAACACGATCATGGCGCCGCCCGCCGGGTTATGACCAAGATAACGTCTGGCTCGGAATGTGATAATCTGTTTGAGATAGGCTGCAATCATCTTCGGCGAATAAACAAAATCACTAAAGCGTGCGTAATGCGGTCCGATGAAGCCCCACACAAGTCGAAATGCCAACAGGCCAATAACGGTATAACCTGCAAAAACATGCAGCCTTAAATAATCATCCTCGGTTATAAAAGCAATACTGAAAGCGAACAGCAAAACCCAGTGAAACAGACGTACCAGGGGATCCCAGACTTTGATATTTTCAGATTGTTGCATTGTCTTGCCCTCCTTTCTCTTTCCTGCCTTTGTTATAAAACAGACTAGAACAGAAACATGAAACCAAGCTGAAAACACCCGCTTAATTAGTCGCTAACAAGAGGAAAGAAATTAATCTTTATTTAATATCTTTGGGTTTAATTCCCCGCTGCTTGCAGCGAAAAATAGTAGGATGGGTAGAACGAAGCGCGAAGTCCAGTAGGGAAACCCATTGGCGGATTACAACTTAACATTCCGTCCGCTTGCTGCTGGACTCACCACAAGAAGGGCTCACCAAAAACGTTCTCTCGTTCCCACGCTCCGCGTGGGAATGCATAATGCAGCATTGTCAGGGTAACAAAATGAGCCTGTCCCAGGCTAATGAGCTTGTGGCAGGATCGATCCATTGACCAAGCTTCGGTATGCGTTCCCACGCAGGAGCGTGGGAACGAGAGATTCAGGTAAACTACTGCCTCTGACGATGGTTTACCTAAATTGAATTAAAGGTGAAATGGTGCCTTGAATTTTCCCGCACGGGAATGAATATCCGAATCAGCGTA
>JAADGZ010000085.1 GCA_013152045.1 Gammaproteobacteria bacterium | reverse complement strand
GCCGGTCTATAAATTCTTGTCTGCGTGCCTCGCTGATTTCTACGATCGCCGCTGTTGTAGTGTTGATTTCGGCTTGATTAAATTGTGCTAGAGGTTCGTGCTGAATAATACCGGGGACCACGATATCTTCGAGTATGGGTACGGCCAGTGTTTCTTGGTCAGACTTGCTGGAATCTGTTTCAGCTGTTAACGCTGATTCGGGTAGTAATTCTGGCGGTGATTCTGATTGTGGTTTGCTCTGGCTGGGGTTGTAATGTTTCTGGTTGTCAATGCGTGAACCTGCCAGGCTTTCCCTGGCGGCGCTGAGTTTGGTTTCACTTTCTTCGAGCAGGGTATGGATGGATTCCAGCGCATTTACCAGTGAGGCCTGGGAGTCATGCATTTCCCTGAGTTCTTTTTCCTTGTCGATGCGCTTGCTCATACTTAACCTGCCAGTTCATGGGTTTGTAGTTCATAACCGCGTTGACGATAAAATCTGAAGCGTTCGCGGGCGGCCTTGCGTTGTTGTTCATCGGCGCTGACAATTTCAGCCACGCGTTCAAAACGGCTGAAAAAGGCTGGCACCGTTTGATCCAGATTGATCAGTAACTGGTGATGCGTTGCCAATTCTTTATCTGGACTGCTTTGGTGGCCGATAATAACCGGGCTATTATCGGACTCATCCAGGCCATGCAGTTGATGGGGGACAAAGCTGCCGTCACGGAAGGTCCAGAGCAGCTTGTCCAGTTGTATGGCTTGTTGTTGGCTATCGGCATGAATATAAATAGTATGTTTAAGCGCATAGGCTTTTTCCACTAGCCGACAGGCGGTGCGCTCGCTGGCGTCCGCCTGTTGACTGCTGAGCAGGTAGAAGTCGATGCGGGTCATGGTTGCTGATAATTTTTACCACATTGGTTGAGCAGGTACTGGCTTAGCAGGGCAACCGGGCGGCCAGTGGCACCTTTGTTACTGCCGCCTTGCCAGGCCACACCGGCGATATCCAGGTGAGCCCATTTAAAGTTTTTGCTGAAGCGTGCGAGGAAGCAGGCGGCGGTAATGGTCCCTGCTTCGCGGCCGCCGATGTTGGCGATGTCGGCAAAGTTGCTTTTCAGTTGTTCCTGGTACTCGTCCCACAGTGGCATTTGCCAGGCGCGATCGCCACTGGCAGTACCAGCATCCAGCAATGACTGGGCAAGCCGCTCATCGTTGCTGAGCAGGCCACAGGCATGTCTGCCCAGGGCGATGACGCAGGCACCAGTGAGGGTGGCGACATCGATGACGGCTTTAGGTTTGAATTTTTCACTATAGGTAAGTGCGTCACAGAGAATCAGGCGGCCTTCGGCATCGGTATTGAGGACTTCGATGGTCTGGCCCGACATGCTGGTAACGATGTCGCCGGGCTTGCTGGCAGCGCCATCAGGCAGGTTTTCACAACTGGGGACGATAGCAATGACATTCAGGGGCAATTGTAGTTCGTTGATTGCTGCCATCGTGCCGATAACGCTGGCGGCACCGCACATATCATATTTCATTTCATCCATGGCGGCGGAGGGTTTAATGGAAATACCGCCGGAGTCAAAAGTGATGCCTTTGCCTACCAGGACGATGGGTTTGTCGGTTTTTTTACCACCCTGATAGTTCATTTCTATTAGCTTGGGCGGCTGGCTGCTGCCTTTGGCAACCGAGAGTAGGGCGCCCATGCCGAGGGTTTCCATTTGCTTTTGTCCCAGTGCGCGAACTTTTAATGTGTTCGACTGCTTTGCCAGCTTGGCCGCCTGTGTAGCCAGGTAAGTCGGGGTGCAGATATTACCGGGTAGATTGCCCAGTTTGCGCGCTAGAGCACTGCCATGGGCGATGGCCTGACCTATGGCCAGGCCCTGCTTTGCGGACTTGAGTTCGCTGCTGTCAGAAACGGCTAGTGTAAATTTGCGTAGTTTTTGCTCATCGTCTTTTTCACTTTTGAGATGATCCGGACGGTAGCGGCTGTGTTCGATAATTTCGATGGATTGACGAATTTTCCAGCCACTGCTGTGTTCGCTTACGCTTAGTTCAGTAAGAAAATTGACGGCATCGCGGGCGCCGGATTTGAGCAGGGCCTCGCTTGCAGTTTTTAGTGCCTTGCGGTAGGCGTTGTCGTTAAAGTCCTTTTCCTTGCCGCAGCCGACCAACAAAATTCGTTCGCAGGCGCTGCCTTCTATCTGATGCAGCATTAAACTTTGTTCCCTCTTGCCTTCCATATCACCGGATTTCAGAATTTTGCTCAGTCGTCCGCCGCAGGCCTGGTCCATTTTTTCCGCCGCCGGGCTGAGCTTGCGGCGTTCGAATATGCCGAGAATGACGCAGGCGCTTTTCTGTTGTTCGGGAAGGCCGTGTTTAATGCTTATATCCATGCTTGATTCCTGTTTACTTGGTCTGGATGCTGAAATGCTTGGTCAACTATAGCAGGGGCGGGCTGAATTTCGAAGCCTGTCTTGTTGGGTTTCGCTTTGCTCTACCCAACCTACAGGCGGTTCTCTCGTTCCCACGCTCCTGCGTGGGAACCAGAAAAAACAGTAGGATGGGTAGAACGAAGTGAAACCCATCAGCATGCTTGCATGGGTTTCACTTTGTTCTACCCATCCTACAATTTAATATTATTGGCCGTTCGTCAGTTTATCGCGCTACCTTCGAGGGCGAGGAGTCCGGAACGACCAGGAACTTCACCCCAGACTATGGCGCGGGTTTCAAGTGTATTGAGAGAAAGGCTTTCATAAATATTTCTGACCGGGCCGATTTTAAATCCTGCCGCCTGCCACATTTGTAATAGCCGTTCCATGACCGCCAGTAATTGCATGCCTTCGAGTTCGGCATGCAGGGTATAGACGTGTCCATGGGCAACCGGTTTGCGGCTGGCGTTAAAAACGGCGTCATGAACATTGGCTTCTGTAATGTCGTTACAGCCGATCAGTTCATCCAGGGTGGGCAGGGTGGAGGGGATCTGCGGGCAGCGGGATGTCTGTCCGTCCAGCATTGGATAAAAGGCGGATGTGCCGCGCACGTCGCTGGCATAGTCAAAGCCCATTTGTTGTTCCAGCATCAGGGCATGGGCGTTGATTTGCCAGCCGGCCGCGCCCAGGGTTTTTGGTGGCTGGGCAAAAACATCGACATAGACATCGATGGCGCGTTGCATCTCCCGCTCGGTCCAGCGCCGATCCTTGTTGGCGACAAAATCCTGCCAGCGGATATGATCGTAACAGTGAACCCCTGTTTCATGTCCGCGCGCGGCTACTTCACGTAATATGTGGGCGGCTTTGCGGCCAATATGGGGGCCGGGCAGGAGGGTGCCGTAAAGCAGGGTTTTCAGTCCGTAATGACTGGCTACCGAGGTGCGCCGGACCTTGGCCAGAAAGCCGGGCCGAAATATCCGGCGCAGGGCGCGGCCGGTATGATCCGGGCCGAGGCTGAAAAGAAAGGTGGCCTGCACCTGATATTTTTCAAACAGGCGCAGGAGCGCGGGCACACCTTCCAGTGTGCCACGCCAGGTGTCTACATCAACTTTTAAGGCGATGTTTTGCACGGGCTGTTTCTGCTGTGTCCGATAGCTGTTCCAAATTCCTGTCTACTTGCCACCGTTCGTCCTGAGCTTGTCGAAGGACAAAAAGCTGGAAAGAACACTATTTTAAGGCTCATGTTCATGGTTTGCCCCTTCGTCAAGCTCAGGACTCACCACGAACGTGAACTGTATAGTGGATAGGAATTATAAGAACATTTATTTAGTCGTCAAGCAGGGCGCTCGCTTCGGCGACTTCATGTCGGTAGGCTTCGAAAATGCCACGCAGGGCGTCTTTCACATCGACTGTCGGTGCCCAGTCCAATTCTTTGCAGGTGTTTTCAATCCAGGGTACCCGGGTCTGAATGTCCTGGTAGCCTTTGCCGTAATATTTCTCGGAGCTGACTTCGATGATTTCAACTTTATCGGCACCGGGTTTGTACTCGGGAAATTCCTGGGCGATCTCCAGCATCAGTTCAGCCAGCTCACGAATGGAGAGATCGTTTTTCGGGTTGCCGATGTTATAAATGTTTCCTGTCGCACAGCCATCCTTGTTTTCAATTATTTTCATCAATGCGGCAACGCCGTCCGTTACGTTGGTGAAACTGCGACGCTGTTTGCCACCGTCCACCAGTTTGATAGGTTCGCCGCGGGCGATGTGACCGATGAACTGGGTGACGACGCGGGAGCTGCCTTCCTTGGGGGTATGCAGACTGTCGAGGCCGGAACCGATCCAGTTAAACGGGCGGAACAGGGTGTAATCCAGATCCTGCTCCTGGCCATAGGCGGCGATCACGCGATCCATTAACTGTTTGGAACAGGAGTAGATCCAGCGTGGTTTGCTCAGC
Source organism: Gammaproteobacteria bacterium (assembly GCA_013152045.1). GTDB lineage: Bacteria > Pseudomonadota > Gammaproteobacteria > UBA6429 > Thiohalophilaceae > JAADGZ01. Next base: position 1,676 of record JAADGZ010000085.1, on the reverse strand, counting down.
GGGCCAAGAATCAGGTTGGACTCATAGGGATGAAATTCACTGTCATTGCTCATGCCATAGACTTCAGAAGTCGAAGGGAAGAGGATGCGTTTTTTGTATTTCACACAGGCGCGGACGATGGGCAGGTTGGCTTCAAAGTCCAGTTCGAAGACCGACAGGGGATTGGTCACATAGGTGGCCGGTGTGGCAATCGCCACCAGCGGCAGGATGACATCACATTTCTTAATATGATATTCCATCCACTCATGGTTAATCGTAATATCACCTTCAAAAAAGTTGAAACGATCATGCTCGACGATGTCGTCCAGTCGATTGGAATGCATGTCCATGCCGTAAACCGTCCAGTCGGTGGTTTCCAGGATGCTTTTGGAAAGGTGGTGTCCGATAAAACCGTTGACACCCAGGATCAAAATATTCATTGCGTTATTTCCTGTTCTAAGTAATGGGTAATTCTGTTGTTGCAAATTGTTGTTGAAAACCGGCGGCATCTATTTCGCAGTCATTAATGGCGACGCGGGTCAAACAAAGACGTTTGCCATCGATGCAGTCTGCCCAGCAGCGTTGGTTTTCCCAGTAGATGCGTGGTGATGTCCCGCTTGCCGGCTGGTCGCGATAATAGCTGCCGAGGATCTGCAGGCGGGCTTCCCGCAGATCAAAAAAAGCGCCGGGATAAGGTGGCGCCACTGCGCGGATGAGATTATGAATCTCCCAGGCGCTTTTGTTCCAGTCGATGCGTCCGTCCTCAGGACAGCGGCCGGAAAAATAACTTCCACGCGAAAGATCCAGCGGGGTTTCTGTTGCCTGCCCGGCTAATAATGCTGGAATGCTGCGCAGCAGGATTTTCTCACTGGCGCAGACGACTTTCTGGAATACATCATGAGCTGTATCGTTGGCTAAAATGGCCACCGATGCCTGATCGATCAGGGGACCGGCGTCGGCTTTTATTTCCATTTTATGCAGGCTGGCACCGGTTTGCTGTTCGCCGTGAAGCACGGCCCAGTTAATTGGCACACGGCCACGATATTTCGGCAGAAGCGAGCCGTGCAGATTATAGGCGCCTTTCGCTGCTTGAGCCAATACATCCGCACCTAGCATATGCCGATAATAAAAGGAAAACAGCCAGTCAGGTTGGCAGGCGCGGATTTTTTCGATGATTTCTGGCGTATTGGGATCGTCAGGAGTGATCACCTCGATATCGTTTCGCGCCGCTAGTTCGGCAACGCTGTCAAACCAGATGTTTTCTTCCGGATTATCCTTATGGGTGATAAGTAGACGGATATCAAGTTTGTTTGCGAGTAAAACCGAAAGGCCGCGTAGGCCGACATTGTGGTAGGCAAAAACGACCGCTACATTAGCCGGCATTATGACTGCTCATATGGATGAGTGGTAGTTTGCTTTTCGAGTACATCACGGACCAGAAACCGAGGCCGCTCACGGATCTGGACATAGATTCGGCCAATATATTCACCCAGTAGGCCGATGCCGAATAACAGCAGACCCATAAGAAAGAAGGCGATACCGAAGAGAGTGAAAACCCCCTCGACTTCCGGGCCGACAAATATGCGGCGAATGGCCAGATAAAATACGAAAATAAATGACATAATCGCAATCCCCATTCCAGCCATGGAAAAAAACTGCAGCGGGGCCAGTGAGAAGGAGGTCATCAGATCAAAGTT